>NZ_JBFHKV010000861.1:0-3824 GCF_041595215.1 Stieleria sp.
CCGATTGGTCCAACACGGCCTGGATCGCCAAGCGGATCGCAGGGCCGGCCTGCCGCGAGTTGGCTGGATCGAGCTCCGATTCACGGTGGCCGCTGCGAACGGCGTCGGTGGCACTGAACCGCGAAGCCGTCGCGAGCACGGTGGCCAGCACGTCGGCACCGCGACGCTCCGCGTGGCGGCGGGTCTCCACCACCAACGACGCGGCGCCTTCGCCACCGACGACGCCGGGGGCGTCGGGATCATGCGGCCGAGACAGCTCTTCGATCGCCAGTTCGCCGCGGACCGGGACGGGTGAATCGCGATGGTACAGCATGCGGGTCGAGCCGATCCGGGTCCCGGTGGCACCGACCAGCACCACGTCGGCAATCCCCCGCTGCAAGTACGATTCCGCCTCCAGCAGCGCCGCCGGACCGGAGACGTCGCCCAGGACCAGCGAGTTATTGGGACCTTGAGAATTGATCGAAATCCCGACTTGGCAGGCCGGCATGTTGGGCAGGTACTTCAACATCCACAGCGGCATCACCTCGCGCCGCGCCACTTCACCAAATCGCTCCGGATGCAGCTGCCCCGATTCATCCAGGCAACCGCGGATCGAATCGGCCAATTCTTCCGGCGGGTTGAAAAAAATCTCGCTCCCATAGACCGCACCGAGTCGCTGGGGGGGAACCTCGCCGGAGTCCGTCGCGGGGATGGCGTCGGAAAGCCCGGCGTGCTCGATCGCCAGCTGGGCCGAAGCGAACGCCGTTTGGATTTCGCGGCACATCACCTTGAGTGCCTTACGCGGCTTGACGTATTGCTTGGGCTGGAAATCGACGATCGGCGCCCCGACCCAAACGCCATCGATCGCATCGTCAGGCCCCGGTGTCGCCTCCCCATCGGTCCTGTCGGCCAGCGAACGGACCCCGCTGCGGCCGTCCAGCAGTGCCTCAAAGAACTTTGCTTGCCCGATGCCGATCGCGCTAACAATCCCAACCCCGGTGATCACGATGGGTTCGTGCGGCATAGCAGTGGAAGGTGGCATTCGAGGAGAAGCGGGTGGAAGGCACAAATCGAGCCGCGAGTATGATTTGTCCTCCACTCGATGGCTAGACGTGGGGTAAGCATCCTGCTTGCCATCCCCAGAAAGTCAGGTAAGCATCCTGCTTGTCATGGAGCCGACTCGCAAGCCGGAAGCTTACGGCACGTTAGAGTTTTCGGTCGTAGATCCGCTGAGTCTTCATCTTGTGCGCCCCGCCGCGCTCGATCGTGCCCCGGGACAGGCGATTGCTCTCCAGAACCCAGGAGAATTCGCCGGTGTGGATGCCGAACTCGATCGCGTCGGGCAAAATCCGAGCCAACGTCACCAACCCCAGCCCCCAACTTTGGTACTTGGGCAAGACGTTGGTGCTGACCAGCCGCAAGCGGTCGATCTTGCGTTTTCCCAGCATCAGCTTGAGCCATCCGAACGGCAACAAGTGCCCGTTCATATGAATCAGCAACTGGTTGTAGTCCAACAATCCGAATCCCGCCCCGACCGGCTCGCCGTCAATCTCCGCGATACTTGTCAGCTCGGGAACAATCAACAGTTTCAACTGCTTGGATTGATGCTCCAGTTCCTCCTGGCTCATCGGAACGTAGCCCCAGGTCCGTTGCAGCGACTCATTGTAAATCTTCAGAAACGCCTGAACGTCTTCGTCAAATCGGGCGCGATCGATGGGTCGGCACTTGACATTGAAACGCCGCGTCGATTCCTCGATGACGAACTTCAACTTGGGATCGATGGTCGCCAGTTGGTCCATCGTGGCGTCGTAACAAAACACATCCTGGCACTTTTCGAATCCACACGCTTCGATCAACTTTCCGTAGTAGGCGTGGTTGTAGGGGATCAGAAACGTCGGCGGCGTGTCGAAACCGTCGACCAGCAATCCGACTTCGTAATTCAGACTCGGATTGACCGGGCCACGCACGTCCGTCATCCCTTGCCCGCGCAACCACTCGGCCGCGGCGTCAAACAGACAGCGACTGACATCGACGTCATCGATGCATTCAAAGAAACCGAAAAACCCCCGCTGTTCATTGTGGTGCCGGTTGTGGGCATGGTTGACGATGGCGACCACACGCCCGACCACCCGGCCATCCTTGCGTGCCAAGAACGCCTGGCTGTCCGCATCCTTGTAAAACGGGTGCGAACCGAATCCGCAAAGCTGCTTGCGTTCACTCCAGAGCGGCGTCACCCAATTCGGATCGCCCGCATAAAGCTCACGTTCCAGTTTCAAAAACGCCCGGCGGTCGAACCAACTCCGCACCGGCGTGCACTGAATCGCTGAAGAGGAATTCGCTGTGGAAGGCGTCGCTGTTGAATCGTTCATCATCCATCCCGTAAATCGTTCCGCTCGGTACCGCCCGGCGACAAGGTCCTGACCGCCCGGGGACAAGGTCCTGACCGCTCAGTGGCATGGCCCTGTCGTCGCGCCGGATCCGTGATACTATCTTCCCGGCGCGGTCGGGCACACCCGGATGCCTCGGTCCCGGCCCCCGATTCGATCCGTTTTTCTTTTTGCCCCTGCCTCGACTCTTGCTGACCAGCACCAGTAACCCGACCGTCAAACACCTGGTCAAGATGCGGGACAACCGCGCGCGGCGGAGAGCCGGGCGGGTGCTGGTCGACGGCTGGCGCGAGACGCAGCGGGCAATCGAAGCGGGACTTGATCCGATCGGCATCTACGTGGTTGCAGGTCGCGGCGATGCGGCGCCGACTCACCCGCAATCCGACGCCGAACGCTTCGTCACCGAATCGGCGGCTGGGGCGTTGGTCGAAGTCAGCCCCGCGGTGATGCAAAAAATCGCTTATGGCCAATCCGAGCGCGGCGTGGTCGCCGAATTCGCCGCCCCCGAGTGGGGCCTGTCCGAATTACAGCTGCCGGATGCTGGATTGGTGTTGATCCTGGACCAGATCGAAAAACCGGGCAACATCGGTGCCGCCTTTCGCTGTGCCGACGCGGCCGGCGCCGATGCCGTCATCTTGTGCCCCGCCGCAGCCGACCGCTTCAATCCGAATGCGATTCGCAACAGCTTGGGCGCGGTGTTTTCGGTGCCCTCGGCCACGGCAGACGAACCGCACGCCAAAGCATGGCTGGCCGAGCACGGGTACCGCATCTGCGCCGCGCGCGTTGAATCGTCGCGTCCCTTGTGGCAAGCGGATTTGACGGGACGTCTGGCGATGGTGATCGGCAGCGAAGCGCACGGGCTCGGCGATCACTGGCAGAGCGACGACGACGTGACCGTCGATGCGATTCGCATCCCGATGGCGGGAAACGTCGACAGCTTGAACGCCTCGGTGTCCGCCGCCGTGTTGCTGTACGAAGCCCAACGTCAGCGCCAGGCAGCCCGTTCAAACGAGCGCTCTGCCAAGAGGTGAATTTAGGATTGCGTTTGTCGAGCGGAAAAGGGATTAGGCAGTAACTTGCGGAACGATGAAACAATGACTGGGCCCACGGATAGCAGCGCGAACCCACGGATTTTCTTGCGCCCTGTCATCCGTGGGTTCGCGCTGCCATCCGTGGGTATTGTTTTCGACCGTTAGCCCGGTGAAATTGCTGAAGTGCTACACCAAAATGAAATGTGGTCGGAGCACTCGCCGGACAGCGTCACGCGTTTTCGAGTGAAAGGCGGCAGCGGCAACGGCGACGAGTCCTCTCGTTACGATCACTCGCCGATGCGATACAACGCGTGGCGGGTGCGTTGCAGCAAGCCGCCCTCGACGGGCACCGGGCTGGCCACGGTAAACGGTTCGTTGTCGGCCAAGCGGTTGGTTTGGACGACGTCGGGGCTGCTGGAATCCAACG
>NZ_JBFHKV010000862.1:0-3824 GCF_041595215.1 Stieleria sp.
CATCGGTGGGCCCAGTAATCGTTTAAGGCGCGGCCCGGACGCTGGCGCGAACCGGCTGATGTCAAACGATGATCAGCCGTTTGGCGCGAGCCTACGGGCCCAGCGCTGGTCAATACCTTGTCGATGTAGCGGGATTGCCCTCCGAGCCCCGTGGTTACCGCTTGATCAAATCCGCCAACTCTTTCGCGGCGGTGGCGATGGAGTGTTTTTCGTCGACGCCGCGCCGGCCGGCTTCGGCCAGCGCGCGTCGTCGGCTCGGATCCGCTTTCAGTTCTTCGATCGCGGCGCAGAGGGCATCGATGCTGTCCGGGGCGACCAACACACCGCCGCCGGTGGAACGAACCAATTCACCGAAGGCACCGTGGTCGGGCATCACGACCGGTGTTCCGGCCGCCAACGACTCCAACACAAACAATCCTTTGGGGTCTTCGTATTCGGTGGGCACGCTCAACAGATCGATGCTTTGCAGGAAACGCACCTTGCCGGCCAAATCGGGGCTACCGTGATAGGTGAACCGGTCGGCCAGTCCCGCATCCTGCAAACGTTTTTCGAGCGAGCGCAGGTAGGGTTCGTTTCCGTTGCCCAGCCAACCGGCCGCGTGCAGGGTGATGGTCGGGTCGTCGGCGGCGATGCGTTCAAAGGCTTCGACCAAGCGATGCAATCCTTTCTCCGGTGCGATGCGGGCCAGGTATCCCAAACGAAATTCGCCTGCGGACGGTTCGTTGGGTCGATCGCTCGTCCTAAACGGTGCCGGATCGATCGAGAGCGGCGTGATGACCAGTTTCTCGTCCGGAATCTCGAACAGCGCGCCCATTTTTTGCGCGTAGAACTGGCTGTGGACGCAAAAGTAATCCACGTACCGGACCAGTTGGGTGCAAAGTTCGATCGCCGCACTGCGGGCCGCTTGGGGCAGATGATCGAGAAAGATGTCATCGCCCTGCAGCACCACGATCAACTTGGCGTCGGGCAACCGCTCACGCAGTTGCGGCAGTCCGCCGCCGATCAGGAGATTCGTCAGCACGACGGCGTCGGGTTTAAGCTCTGTGGCGATCCAGTCGGTCAAACGATTGAATTCTTCGGCTTGGCGGCCGTCGGCTCCGCGCAACATCGAAATCGACAGCTCGCCGAGTTTGGCCGGATCGACGCCGCCGGCACGCCGCGTCGCCCAGCGGACCAGCATGGGAGCATCCAACAGGCCGCGGACCGGGCGGGGCAGGAACCGCAACCAGGGCATCTGTTGCAACAAATAGACGTGAATGCCGCCAAGAAACACCTTCCCATCGGCAACACTTTCTTCGTCCGTCCGAATCGGCGTGTACACCGGCTGCAGAATGCACTCGACGTCGATGGAGGCCAATGCCCGGGCAATCGCATTGTCGTGCATGCAACTGCCGCAAAACATTCCTGCAGCTCCAGCGGTCAAATACACAACTTTCATGGGGGGGGTACGGATTGGGGGGAAACTGTGGGAAAACGCTCGTTGTGACTATAGCGGACCGTTTCTATACTCCGCCCTGTCAGATCCAATCAACTGTCCGATCCAATCAACTGTTAGTCCCACCCCACGGGCATACCCAATTAGCTGGCGGTCGCGATGAAGCGGCCGCCGCGATCAACCGGCGACAACCGTAACCCACTGGAAACCCCAGGGGCGATGCGTCGGACCGTTTCTCACCCCAAAACGCAACTATGAGTCTTTCCAGCGACCCGGCGCCTGTCACGTCGTCTCAAATCCACCCCATTGAGCAGTCGAGTGCACCGTACTATTGGGGCATCGACATTGGCGGCACCGGGATCAAACTCGGTTTGGTCGATGAACAGGGCTACACGGTCGCTTATGAGAAAATACCGACCCCTGAGGGCGAGGGGGCTCCGGCCGCGATGCAGCGAATCGCCGACGTGGTCTCAGAGGTCGAGAGCCGTTTGGGTGTCGGCGGACAGGTTCCACACATCGGCTTGGGCGCCCCCGGGCCGATGGACCTTGCCAACGGACTTTTGGTCGCCCCACCACAATTGCCTTCCTGGTGGGGATTTGCAATTGTTGATGCACTCAAGGAGTTGCTCGGACGTCCGATTTCGTTCTTGAACGACGCCAACGCGGCAGCATTTGGGGAATTTTGGATCGGGACGGGACGGGATTCGAACTCGATGATTCTGTTGACCCTGGGCACGGGCGTCGGCGGAGGAATCATCGTGGACGGCGAGTTGGTCAACGGAGTGAACAGTTTCGGCAGCGAATGCGGGCACATCCTGGTGGATCCGTCGCCGAAAGCACGGTTGTGTGTCTGGGGCGGGGGCCGCGGGCAACTGGAGGCCTATGCCAGCGCCAGCGCCGTGGTGGACCGCACCCGCGAACGGTTGACCGCGGGCGCCGAGAGTTCGCTCAGTGGCCTACTGGGGGGCAGCAACAGCGAATTGACGGCGAAAAAGGTTTACGAGGCCGCCGACGAAGGAGACGCCGTGGCCCTTGAAATCGTGGACGAAACGGCACAATGGCTGGGGATCGGGATCACGTCATTGGTGCACGCACTGGACCCCGGCGTGGTAACGCTGGGCGGCGCGATGAACTTTGGCGGCAGCGGTTGCCCGATCGGAGAACGGTTTTTGTCCGGCATTATCGAAGAATTCAAAAGCCGGACGTTTGAAAATGTATTTGACGGCACCTCCATCGCATTCGCGAACTTGGGTGCCGACGCGGGATACCTCGGATTGGCCGGGTACGCGCGAAAACAAGCAATGAAACAATCATGACCAAACAGATTCGAAACTTCTGCATCATCGCCCACATCGATCACGGCAAGAGCACACTCGCCGACCGACTGCTCGAGGAGACGGGGACGGTCAGCACGCGACAGATGAAAGAGCAATTGCTGGACGATCTGGAACTGGAACGTCAGCGAGGCATCACCATCAAAGCCCGCGCGGTCGCGATGCGCTACAAACGCGGAAACGTGGACTATGAATTGAACTTGATCGACACGCCCGGCCACGTCGACTTTCAATACGAAGTGTCTCGATCGTTGGCCTGTTGCGAAGGCGCCTTGCTGTTGGTCGACGCCTTTCAGGGCGTCGAGGCTCAGACGGTCGCCAACGCCTACGCGGCGATGGAGCATGACCTGCACATCATCCCGGTCATCAACAAAATTGATCTGACGCACGCGCGGCCGGACGAAGTGGCCGAAGAGATGATGCACTCGCTGGGAACCGATCCGGACGACTGCGTTCGGGTCAGTGCCAAGACCGGCGAAGGTGTCGCGGCGTTGGTCGATGCGATCGTCGATCGGATTCCCGCCCCGACCGGTGACCCGCAAGCAACCCTGCAAGCGATGGTCTTTGATTCCAACTACGACGACTACCGCGGCGCGATCACTTACGTTCGCGTGATGCAGGGAACGGTACGCAAGGGACAGAAGATCAAATTCCTCCGCGCCGGAACGGCTCATGAAGTCGTCGAATTGGGCCAGTTCGCACCCCAGCGTGTCGCTCGCGACGAATTGGTGGCCGGCCAAGTCGGCTATCTGATCTGCAACATCAAAAGCATCGGTGACGTGCACATCGGTGACACCGTCAGCATCGCCGGTGACAAACCCGCCCCGGCGCTACCGGGCTACGCGCGTCCCAAACGGATGGTTTATTGCGGGCTGTTCCCCAGCGACGGACAGAACTTCAGTGACCTCCGCGACGCCTTGGAGCGGTTGGCGGTCAATGATCCCAGTTTCGAATTTGAGCCCGAGACCAGTGACGCGCTGGGGTTCGGATTCCGCTGCGGATTCCTGGGGCTGTTGCACATGGAGATCATCCAGCAACGGTTGGAGAACGAATCG
>NZ_JBFHKV010000863.1:0-3815 GCF_041595215.1 Stieleria sp.
AATCGATGGGTTCCGCGAAGACTTTTGCGAAGCGATTTCCGAACAATGGACGGCCGGTGAAATCGAACCGGAGATTGTGATCGATGCCGAAGCGTCGTTCGGCCAATTGAATCTGAACACGATCAAGCAAATCGAAACCCTTGAGCCCTTCGGTGCGGGCAACCCGCGCCCCACGCTGCTCTGCCAGAACGTCACGCTGGCCGAACCGGCCCGTCGGATGGGCAGTGGCGATCGCCATCTGACGGTGCGGCTGGATCAAGGCGGCAAGACCGTCCGCGGCGTCGCGTTTGGCGCCGGCGATTGGTGCGATGAACTCAACGCCTGTGACGGACCGATTCAAATCGCCTATCGTCCGGTGATCAACGAGTTTCGTGGCTTCCGCCGCGTTGAAATTCACGTCGTCGATTGGAAACCCGTGCACGTCGGCGTGGCCACCGGCTGAACCATCGATTGAACGGCGTTGACCGTTTGACCAGCTCGGAAATCTATTCCGCTGACGCGTCCAACCCACGCCGCAATGCCCTCGCCGCGGCCGCCGGATCATCGGCGTCGTTGATCGCGGCGGTGACGGCGATTCGGTGAAACCCGCACGCGGTCACCTGATCGAGGTTCTGGGCGTTGATGCCGCCGATCGCGAACGCGGGTCGAGGCGTTTGACGGGTTTCCGCATGCACCTGTTCTAAAAACGCCGTCCCGGCGTGGGCATCAAAGGACTTCGTGGTGCTGGGAAATGTCGGTCCACATCCGATGTAGTCCGCACCGTCGGCGATCGCTTGATGAACCTGGGCGATGTCGTGCGTCGACACACCGATCAGACGCCCGCCGCCGAGCACACGTCGCGCCATGGTCGCGGGCAACTCGTCTTGTCCGACGTGAACGCCATCGGCGTCTGCTGACAATGCAATGTCGGCACGGTCATTGACGATAAACAACGCATCGCAATCCTTGGCAATCGCGGCGCCCACTTTAGCCCGCTCAAAGAGCTCGCGATCGGAAGCCTGTTTATCGCGTAACTGAAAGACATCGACACCGGCTTGGGACAACGACCGGATCGTTTCGACAAACATTGATTCGGACGAACCGCAATCGATCAACAGATACAGCACCGCGTCGGCCAGTCGGCGTGTTCTGCGATGGGCCATCGCCTGAAGTTCGATGCGACGATGATGCGTGTAGGCCCGATAACGCAGCGATTCGATCCGCCGAGCAAAGTCAACGTCGATCGTTTTTCCGTACTCTTCCAGGACCCGCAACGATTGTTGCACCCGCTCGGTCGCAGCGGTGATCACATCGGCAATCTCCGTCCGAGAGTACTCGGCCGCGGTTTGCAGCGTGGTGCCGACATCGGCGTCGGTATCGCGGGCGGTGAGCAATTCCGTGCGGTTCAACCGCGACAGCGCCGCGGCGAGTTCGTGACGCAATGCCTTCGCCGCACCGGCGCTGTCGGAATCCTCCAGACCGAAGCGGGCAAACTCTTCGATCGTGCGAATCCCCTCGGCCGCCCGATTCGCCGACGCATCGAGAATTCGGTAGCTGATCTGTCGCGAGTCGTTCAACGGCTTGGTCCAAACAATCAAGGCAATCAAAACAAAAACCGGGCGTCGGCGGACAACAGTTATCTCGCATTCCGGCCGTCCTGTCGAGCGAGCCGACAGGCCGCTTGCGGCAATCGGCTGATCCTCGTTCGATAATGGCCGATTCACGCCGGCGCGCGGACGCCTCGGTTGATGTTCACGTCGCGGCGTCAAGCCAGCGGACGAAACTCATCCGTCGCGGGGTTGTACATCAGGAAGGTCTTGCAGTGCGCCAAGTAGAACAACGCGTGCACCCGCAAGTCTCCGTCGTGGACGGCTTGTTGGACCGCCGGATGCTGATGGAGTGATTTCACCTTGGACGCAAAATCGTCTTTGGCACGACTCGCCTTGTTCAGCATCGATCGTGCCGCTCCGACCAGTGGATGGCCTGTTTCGCTCTGGCCGGAGTCGTCGGCCGGGCCGTCGTCGCAACCCTCGGAGTGACCCACCAGCCACAGACGCTGCACACCGCATGAGGCCACCGCGCAATCGAGCAGCGACGCCATGTCACCGGATTGAAACTCCCACTGCGACTGGTGCATTGTTAACATGCCGCTCGATTCCATCGCGGCGGCCTTGGCCAGTCGGCTGTGGAGATCCGGGTCATCGTGCGAAACCAGCAACCAATCGATCGTCGATTCGTCTTCCATGATCGCCTGTTGCAAACGATCGATCGAGTGACTGGAGAAGCATGTGGCGTCGCTGCCTTGGGACACGTGCTTGGACGACGCGTGATGGACGGGTGGATTGGCAAGTAGAGACATGGTTGGTTCCTTTTCGTTTCAAGTGACAATGGGAAGATCAATCGGTTTTGGGGATCAAGAGGTGGAGCCGGTCGCCACGGCGTTGCCGAGGATGCGGCACCAATCCGTTCGGGCATATCGGTAACACTCGCCGCCGTCGATCGCGGTCAAGTGCATCCATTGGTTGTCGATCAGTTCCTTGAGGTGTGGATGTTTTTCAAGGACGCGATCGATCGATTCGCGTGGGGCTGCGATGACGACTTGCAATCGCATCGGCTGGTGTTGAAACTGCTTGCCGTCGTGAATCGATTGCGTCGGCAAGCCGGTCATCAAATCGCCGCCTCCGCCGGACAGGATGCCAAACCCGCCGACGACGTTGTGGATCGTTTTGTCGCCGCTGCCGAAGTGATGGTTGTCGACCGTTGAAGCGTAGTACTGCATGTTGATCCAGTGAGCGACCACCATCGGCGCCGTCATGATGTTCTCCAGCACCGCGCCGTCTTCATCCGCCGCCGCGTTGTAGCTGTGTAAGAACGCACGACCGTCAAGGTTCATGTTTTGGGTCAGCTCGCGGGGACCGATCACGAAGGCTGCGTTGCCGGCCAATCCCCATTCGGGTCGGACTTCGGACCAATCGAACGCGCGACGGATCACGTCGGACGACGAACGTGCACCGACGAGCGGCGTTCGTTCCCCGCGTGTCTTTGCCGAGGCAATTCGGGTCTGATCAATCAATTCCTGGACGTCACCGCGGTGCGACGCCGGCACGCCATGAAGATCAAAGCAATCGATGCGATCGGTCGTCGTGTTGTGCAGCGCCGCCAAAAACAGCGTGTCGTCGGGGATCACGATTCCGCGTTCGGCCAACCGTTCACGGACGAACGGTTGATTCAGCAGCAGCGCTGCGAATCGCGCGTTCGGTTCGCCCGAGTGCCCGCCACAGGCACCGCAGTCCAAGCCGGCGGCCAGCGGATTGTTTTTCGTTTGGCTGCCATGGGCACACAGCACCACCAGTCGTGCAAAGCCATCGACCAAACCGAGATTGCGAAGCATCGACTCGGCCAAGTCCGCCTGACGCGATGTCGTCCAACCCTGACGATTGAGCCCGCGGAGCGTCGGCCCGATGGAGGTGTCCGACGCGTGGGTCGGCGGTTCGGCATGGTTGCGATCGAAACGTATGGCTGAGTTGGTCCATAACTTTGCCGAATACAACAGCCCGGTCGTTTCGACGAATGAAAAGCATCCGACGGCGGATTTTTGGAAGCCGCGCCAAAGCTTGCCCCACAACCCTTCACGTTGTCGCGCGACGCGGAGTTCGACTTCGCATCGGGCATCGCCATCGGCCAAGCCCTCGTGCAGCTTGAAACTCGGTCGAATCAACGCCGGCACGTTGTCGTCGCCGTGTTGCTCTCCCAACCGCACATACTCGATCGGCATGCCGAAGAATCCCGCAAAGCCATAGGTCTCGATCTCCGGAGTCGTCGATTCCAGGTGCCGG
>NZ_JBFHKV010000864.1:0-3812 GCF_041595215.1 Stieleria sp.
ACTCGTCGCCTCGTCCACTACCGCCTACCCGAAACGCAAGGTGACACGGAATACTAGCGGATTGCGTCACCCAAACGCTTCAAGAAATTCAGCCCGAATCGTCCGTAGTCTTGTCCGTCCACGTCGCCATCGCCGTCGGAGTCGAGGTGCGGATTGAAGGCCGGGTCGGTGCCCGATTTCAGGAAACTTAATCCGAATCGCCCGTAGTCTTGGCCGTCCACATCGCGATCGCCGTCGGTGTCACCGAACAGTCGGAAAAACGCGTCGACATTTTGTTGACCCCAAACGTAGTCGCGGATCATGGCGGTTCCCTCGGCGGTTCGAATCCTCGCCGAGTCAATCCGCAAGAGATAATTGCCGTCGCTGAGCGAATTGGCCAGCGGTCCCGAACCGGCACGAGCCACCGTGGACGCGCCGGCAAACCCGATTTGAACGACGGTGGTGCCACCGGAATCATCCGCCGTCACTGTGACTTGCCCTACCTCTGTATTGGTGTCGGTGTTGGTCACAATGAAGGCGTCGGCGAGTCCTTGATGGTCGACGATCGAATCAAAGCGGACGACCAACGAGGTGAGCTGGGACCGCCCGTTGCCGCCGTCGTTGACCTGGATACTCTGCACGTCCGGCGGGGTCGGAGCGTCCAGCAAGATCGTGTGAACGCGGCCGCGATTGGACGAACTGGTCGGCGACGAGCCAACGAGCAGATCGACGTGACCGTCGCCGTTGATGTCGCCCGCCGCAGCGACTGATCGGCCAAAGAAATCGGATTCCGCTAACTGAACGACGCCCCCGTTGGCAGTGCCGAGTGCGACGTGGTCAACCACCGATCCGTCACTGGCCAGATACAACACGAACGCTTGGCCGGTTTGCAGGGTTTCTGCATCGGCATGCCCGTTCGCGCCGACGAGCAACTCGGTGACTCCGCTGGAATCAAGATCGCCGAGTGCCGCGACGGAATAGCCGAATTGCGACAGGCTGCCCAGGGCCGGTTCGTTAGGATGGGTGCCGTTGATCTCGTAACTTGATTTGACCGTTCCGTCGCGCTTCATGAACAGGATGTAAACGGCACCGCTGTTGGTGGTCACGCTGCGGTTGCCGTAGGCACCGACGGCCAGATCCGTCACACCATCACCGTCGATGTCGCCGAGCGACGTGACCGAGTTGCCGAAGTACGCGGAATTGGTCAACGCTGGACCGCCGCCGGTCTGGCTGGCGATCAAGGTGGTTTCGCGGGCGGTTCCGTCATCGGCCGAAAACAGGATGTGCAATGCTCCCGAAAAGACGTTGTTGATCCGGACGAAGTTTTCTCCGATCGCGAAGTCCGGATTGCCGTCTCCATCCAAATCACCGATGGGTGCAAAGGTCGACAATTGGGGGAACCCGCCCGGGACGGTGGCGAGCATGTAGGTGTGATTCTTGACTGTTCCATCGGCATTCAGCATGACGCGGCTGATCGATGCGGTTTGATTGCCCGTCTGCTTGCTCATCACATACAGATCCGCAACGCCATCGAAATCCAAGTCGCCTGCCGGAGCGATCGCCATCCCGAATTGATCGCTGGCGTCAAACGGCAAACCCGTCGTGTCGGCGATGATCTTCTGATGACGCTTGATGCTGCCGTCGGCATTCATCATGGCGATGTAGACGGCACCGGCATCCAATGCCAGATCATCGTCGCCGGGGGCGCCGATCGCGATGTCGTCGATCCCATCACCGTCCAGATCTCCGAGTGCCGCCACCGATGCGCCGAATTGATCGGACGCATCGAGCAGGGGTGCACCGCCGGTACCGCTTGATAGAACCGTCGCGCTGGCGGCGGTTCCCAGCCCCGGGTTGCGAATCGTGACCGGATAGTCTTCGACTTCACCCGGCCCAGACGGTCCCACCGGGGATTCCGCCACGGCGTCCGTCCCCAGTCGGAATCGGGCGAACGTCTCGCCGGCACTGCCGCCGGGAACGGGCGGGAACGGAAGCGTCACGATGGCTTGTCCCGTGCCGGAGACAATCGTGGTTTGAGCCGATTCGTTGGCTTCGAAAACACCGTTTCGGTTGTAGTCGATCCATCCCGATAGCGTCGCATCGGCATCGGTCAGATTGGTCACCACCAGCGCCACCGTTGGCGACGCGGCGACGGTCAGCACCAAGTCGCGATCAGCCGCCACGACGCTGTTCTCGTCGTCCGGGGCGTCGACCGCATCGTCCGCACCCGCCCAGGCGTTCTGCAAGGTTCCGTCGTCGGCATCGGCAATCCGGCCCAAATACAGTCCGGCGGTAAGGACATGCGACGGCCCGTTGTCCGCTGCAAGCGTGTTGTAGTTTCCGGCGGAGGTTCCGGTCGCCGTGTCGGGCGCGTCGCCGTAGTCGATCCCGATCGCCGCGGTCTGGAAATTCCAGCGGTCGTCGGCGAGACCTTCGTAGGGATCCCCGGGCACGTTGTTAACGACTCCGGCATCCAGTCGAACGTAATACCTGGTGTTGTCAGCAAGATCACTGAGTGGATCCAGGGTCAGGGTATCGCCGCTGAGAACGACATTGGACGATGTCACGTCAATGGTTTCCACGATGGAATCGTCCGCGGCCAGGTGAATCGTTGCCCAACCCGAACCGAGCTGGATGATTTGATCGAACCGGATCGACAGGTCTTGCCCGGGAGCGACCATCGCGCTGCCTGCGGCGGGCGTCAATTCCTTCACACTCAACAGAACTCCGTTGACGTTCTCGATCCAAGCGACTCCATTTGATTGAGTCGTCACCACGACGTCCAGATCGGAATCCCCGTCAAGGTCGGCGGTCGCCAAATCGATCGCCTGATTCGCTTTGTCGCTGAGCGTTCGGAGTTGGAAGTTCTGCGCGCCATCGTTTTCCAGCCACGACAGATTGGAAAACGAATTGGTCCCCTTGGCGATCGCGTCCATGTCGCCGTCGCCGTCCAAGTCGGCGAATTCGACCGCACGCACCGAGCTGATATTGATCAACAAGCGTTTCGTGAAGGAGCCGGCCGCGTTGTTTTCGTACCAATTGACTTGGAACGAATCGGCGCTGACGACATCCAGCACGCCATCGGAATTGACGTCAAAGATCTCGACCGCGTAATGAACCCCCGTCGCGATCGCGTGCTGCGTCCATCCGGTTGCGTTTTGTTCGTACCAGCTCAGACCGTCATCGTTGACGACAATGTCCAGGTCGCCGTCGCGATCCAGATCCGCCACTTCCATCAGGCTTCCGTCCACGTTGCCGGCCAACGTCTGCTTAGCGAAGCTCTGGTCGCCTTGATTGACATACAGCAACAGTAGATCGTCGAAATTGTCGACCGCGATCAGGTCTTGATCGCCATCTTGGTCATAGTCCACGACGGTAAAGTCTTGTGGCGTGGCGAGCTGATTGTCGAGCACATTCTTGGTGAAACTTTCGTTGCCCTGGTTTTCGAACCAACCGAGTTCGTCAGAGATCGGCAACAGATAGACGACGTCCATGTCCCCGTCGCGATCAAAATCGACGGCTTCGACCGACTTCGTGTTCCACTGGTTGTACAGCAACTGTTCGGTGAATGTCCCCGTGCCGTCGTTCTTGAGCCATGCGAGATTGTTGTCGCTGCCGTCGGGAAGGATCAGGTCGATGTCTCCGTCGCCGTCCAAGTCGACCGGGACGACGACACTGCCACCGCTGAAATTGGGTGACAACGATTCCAGCGGATAAAATTCACTCGAAGCGATTCGGGGCGGCGTGATCTCGACCCGATAATCTTCGACTTCGCCATCGGGCGCGTTGCCGACCACGCCCAAGCCGCCCGTCGTGCTTAGACGCACGCGGGC
>NZ_JBFHKV010000865.1:0-3808 GCF_041595215.1 Stieleria sp.
CGCAGCATCATCCGCCAAGCAAACCGCTGGCCCCGCTCATTCCAGCTCGGATTGCCGGGTAACACCCAAGGTCGAATCGGCAGCAGCAGCTGAATCACGACGTAAACAACCGACAGCCGGATTGCGACGCGGTGAACGCCCGAAACGGGACGGTCCGGCTGAGCGGTATCGACGCTGCTGCCGCCCCCGCTGCTTCTCAGCACACCCCGGAAACGCTGCAGCACCTGGGGGACAAACGAAACCGGAAAGAACACGTACAGCGTCGCCAACATGAACCACGGAAATACGCCGATTCGAAAGATGGTGGCGTTGGTCAGGTGGAACACCAACGCGGCCACCACCGCCAGCGGGCGTGTCTTGTTCCACATCAACGCCGGGACAATCGATAAATCAAATAGCAAACCTCCCCAAGCCATCACAAACGCCGCTCCGGGCAGTTGGAACAGCGTTCCGATCACCGGTGTGTCGAGCCGCGCACGGACGAATAGGTCTGCCGGTTGGCCGGCCAGCCAATCGGAATCGAGCTTGGCGATTCCGCCGAACACATACGGCAGCCCGAGCTGAAATCGAACCAGCCACCACTGCCACAGACGCATGTCGGCATCGCCGGCGTCCCGCCGGAATAGCAGACGGTCCAGCGAGAGCACGCGACCACAAGGCAGAAAACAGCACAGCAGCGCGGTGCAGGCCAGCAGGTAGTCGTGGTTGTTGTAGATCTGGCGTTCGACCAACAACACATACGTCATCGTGGCGGCCAGGACGGCGGCGCTGAATCGGGTCAGAAACCCCAGCGCGAATGCGATCGCCGCGCCGCGTGCGATCTGAAAATGCCACCAGATCCCATCGCCCGGCCAAAGATTCACCCACTCGAACCCGGCGTACTTGAACAACACCGTGGGCTGGACGAACAGAATCCGCCAGCGGTCATCGGCCAGATAGTCGGTCGCCCAAAACCAAAAGGTCACGCCGAGGATCAAACGCAAAACGGCCAGCGGACTCGCATCCACCGGCCGCATTCCATCGAGTTCACGAAGCGGTTGAATCGACATGGCAGGACGTCAAAAGCGCTCGTCTCTTGCCGGATTCCTAGTTGAGCAGCGCGTCCATATCGGCAGGCACGGTTGCCGCCGGTGGTGCCGCCGGAGCCGGCTCGGCGTCGGCAGGTGGTTCGCTGCCGGCGGGTGCTTCGGCGTCCGCGGCCGGATCGAGGGGATTACCGAAACGGAAAACGGGAGCGTTGGTCGAGGCCCGTTTCGAAACCGATTTCCCCTCGGCAAGTGCCTCCAGCGTTGCGACCTGTTCTTGCAGCGCGGTGACATATTTCTTGCGGGTGTCCAGCGTGCTGTCATTCAACTGGCCGGTCACTTCGAACAGTGACGTCAGCCATTGCTTGGTCGCGGCGAGGGCGTCGGCGGGGGCCGAAGCCATCAAGCCACCGGTCGCTTGGATCGATTCAACGTCTTCGACGACTTTCCCTTGACCGGTGACGCCTAACAACACTTGCTGCAGGACGTGATTGAGTTTTTTCCGGCTCGCGACAATCTCGGCGGGCTGAGGTTTGGCAGCCAATGGACGCATGCCCATGCCCATCATGCTCATCCCCATCATCTCATCCATGCCTTCCATTTCTCCCATGCCCATGTCCATGTCCATCTCCATTTCCATTCCGTACATGTCATCCATCTCCATCATCGATTCACCTCGCATGCCGGGGACAGCGGGCACCTTCTCGTTGGGATCTTTGGTCTCCTTCAAGAAGCTCTCCGGGGCGGCAGGTTGACGGACGCCTTGAGTGGTCGTGGTTTTGTCCAATTTGGCCAACCGCGCCAGTTCGGCTTGGTAGGCGGCTAAAACGCGTTTGGACCATTGCTTCAACACCTCTTGGGTTTCCACGTCGCCTTCGGGCATCTTGCCGGGAAGCCGGGCGATGGCGGCGGCGGAGTGAAGCGCGATCAGATTCGGTTTGTCTTCGTTGGTGCTGATGCTGACGAATTGCTTGCCCAAGGATGCGTCGGTGCTCATCTGTGTCAGGATGCTCACCGCGTACCGCTGTAAGAACGCATGTGCCAATTCGTCGCGCCCGGTGGGCGGATCTGACTCAAGCAACTGAGTCATCGACTGGGTCAACTCGTCTTTGACCCCCACAAGTGTCGGATCGTTGGACGGCGAGTAGCGGACGTACCGGTCGATGCCCTGCAATGCCGCGGCGCGGACGCCGTCGGGGTTGTTGGCATCGTCGTAAATCGATTTCAGATCCGTCAACACGAACGAGTAGGGCCGCGGGACCCCGCCGCGTTGTGCCGGGGGACGCGCCAATCGGGCGATGAATTGAATCGCATTGATCCGCGCCGCGGGCTGGTAATTCCCCATCGCGACGGGCTTGAGCCCGCCGTAGAGCCACCTCATCACGTTGCCGGCACCGGGCGTCTGAGACCGAACCGCACTGTCCATCACCGCGCGAACGTGCCCCATCACGTCATTGATTTGATGCGTGGCATCGGGCTGCGTGATCTTGGCCGGTACATACTGCTGGAAGTACCGCTGCACGACGGCCAATTTATTCTGCGAAAAACCGCTCAGATCGCGTGACGTCGCATAGGTTCTCGCTTCCCGTTGAACGGTCGCCAAATTGTCGTCGATCAGCGGTTCGACATCGAGCACATCGTACTTGGCCGCTTGGCCCGAGGCGGTCGCTGCGACGATCCCGGCGGCGGCCAACGCGACGAACAATGCCAAAGCACGAATCCCTAGCTGTTTTCGACGCAATTCGGTCTGCGGAACCGACACCGCGACCGCTCGAGATGGGTCAAGTTTGATGGTGGCACGTTGAGTTCGTGTCATGACGAATCCGTTGTTATGTGTTGAGCAGACGGTTGAGCAGACGGAGGCAGAAGAGAGAAAAAAGGTCGCGAGTCGATGGGCATCCGGCCGAAGGCGAGTCTGCTTTTACTCCGCGACGCATCATTATCCTATGGTTAAACGAAGCTCGTCAAACAAAATTAGAGAGCAATTGCACCATCGGATGCCAAATTTGGCGAATTTCACGGTTGCCGCCCAAAATGCAGTACCCCCTGCTCGATTTGAACGAGCGTTTCCAGGCGGAAAGCCTGACGTCCTAGGCCAAACTAGACGAAGGGGGCCAAGGCGAGTCGCTCACTATAGTTGTTGCGAAAGATCTTGCCATCGGAGGTTGACGAACCCCCGTCTGCCGAGGTAATTGCGTGCCATATCGCACCGGGTGCACCAAAAAACTTCACTTTGCCGTATTCCGCCCCATTAATTGGCGCGCACTGTGCGGTTACTCTTCGTTAAACTGTAGCTTCGGTGGAGAAAGCGACGATGGTGATGTGGGACAGAGGGAGGAAAAACGACACACGCTGCCAAGTTCATGAGAGGCTCTCTCCCCAACTCTTTTCTTTTTTCGAAGGTGGCGATCGAGATGTCAACGCAATGGTTTTATATGGCGAGCGGCTGGATCCGAAAGGCTCGGCGCATCGGCCCCATCTCTGAAGCCGACCTGCTGAACCGAATCGACAAGGGACAAATTGACCCGTCGACACTTGTTCAGAGTAGCAAGACACGCAACAAGTGGATTCCAATGAATAAAGTCGGCCCGGCGATGGAACATTGGCGACGCAGCCATCCGGAGGACTCCGGCAAGAAAGCGGCTCAGTAACGTTTGCGTCCCCCGGCCAGCGGCCAGGCGGTAGTGGACGAGGCGACGAGTCCGTGCCAGCGGCTAGGCGGTAGTGGACGAGGCGACGAGTCCGTGCCAGCGGCCAGGCGGTAGTGGACGAGGCGACGAGTC
>NZ_JBFHKV010000866.1:0-3798 GCF_041595215.1 Stieleria sp.
CGCCGCATCGTCGGGCAGCACGGATGCGACCTCGAATGGAATGCGATCGGTCAGGACTTCGTAGGCGTCCAAACCCTCGGGGGCCTGTTGCTGGCCGGGGCGGCGGTCGACGTATTCGATCAAGATCGGCGGAATCACGTGCCGGCCCGAGGAGGGCGGATCGAGTCGATAGGTTTGTTTGGCTACCGTTCGCCCCGCATCATCGATCGTTTCGCGAGGCGCAAAATCGACGATGGAAAAACGGTCCAACGCGTCACCGAAATCTGGCATCAAGACTTCGACGTCCTTCTCAGCCGTCACTTGGATCGAGAGCGTGAGAGTGTCCCCGATCACCGGCTCTTTCGGTTCCAGCGTCACCTCGATGGACACCGGTCCCGATTGCCGCTGCTGCTGAATCGATTCGGCAGCGGCGGATGACGTCAGGGTCGCGAGGATGACGAGGAGCAGTGCAAATCGAAAGCATTTGTTTATGGCCGTTGGCCGAAACGCTTCGCTCAGATCAGCTCGGACGCGTGATAGAGGTGTGGACACCAACGCTTGGCTGGCACTGGTGTCGACGCGAGTCGCCTTTTGCCCAACGGGCATGCACATCCATAGCCTGGGGCAAGCCAACCGAGCTTTTGCGAGGTTGCGTCGCCCCAGGGGAAAAATCCCAACACGGTCGGATTTGGCCAATGGCCATGCACAATCTTCTCCCTTGACGTTCATCATCGCATCCTCCGTTGACGCATGCGGAAAAACTTCACCAGCGGATCGACGACGTCGCCTTGTGCATCGATGTGGATGAAATCGATTCCGGAACGACCGAAACTGCGGCGCAGGTCTTCGACTCGTTTTTCGGCGGCCGCGGCCACATGATCGCGAAACGTTTTCGATCCTGCGTCGCATTGAACCATATGCCCCGTTTCTGCGTCTTCCAAATTGACCAAGCCGACACTGGGAAACTCGAGTTCTTTGGGGTCCGTGACCAACACCGCAATCACGTCGTGTTTGCGATTGGCACTTTGCATTGCTTCCAGGTACCCATCGCCCAGGAAGTCGCTGATGACAAAGCAGATCGATTTCCGCGAGGTGACGGACATCAGAAACTGCATCGCCCCGGCGATGTTGGTCGCTTGGCGTCCGGTTCGCCACCAGGCTCGGCGGCGTCCCATCGGCAGCCAACGGCGGCGTTTTCGCGGTGCCTGGGTTTCCACCTTTCCGTGCGCCAGGACTTCGCGGATGACCCGCAGCGAATGCCGCTGGCCTTTACGAGCCGGAATGTATTGTTCGATCGCGCCGTGGAACAGCGTCAGTCCGATCTTGTCGTCGTTGAGTGTCGCTGAAAATGCCAGCAGCGCGCTCAGTTCCGCCGTCGCGTCACGTTTGCTCCGCTGGCCCGAACCGAAATCCTGGGACGCGGACACGTCGGCCATGACCATCAGCGTCAATTGTCGGTCTTCCACGTATCGCTTGACGAACGGTTCACCGATTCGGGCGGTCACGTTCCAGTCAATCGTGCGTACGTCGTCGCCGGGGATGTACGGTCGAACTTCGTCGAACTCGATGCCGCGGCCTTTGAACACCGAGACGTATTGGCCGGCAAGAACATCGGCCACTTGGCGACCGGTTCGAACTTGGATCTCTCGGACTCTTCGAATGACTTCGCGAGGCAACATGATCGGTGGCGTCAGCTTCCAGAATTGCGAGAATCAGCGATGATTTCGCGTAAAGTAATTTCCTCCCACTGCCGTGACGAACGCGTGCCGGTCAGGGCACCGGGACGTTGTCCAGAATCTGTCGAATCACGTCGTCGACCGATTTGCCTTCGGCTTCCGCCTCGTACGTCAACACGACGCGGTGCCGCAACACGTCCGGGGCCAACGATTTGATGTCGTGCGGCGTCACATAGCTGCGTCCTTCCAAGAACGCGTGCGCCTTGCCGGCTTTGAGCAGAAAGATCGAAGCGCGTGGGCTGGCCCCCATTTCGATCATGTTTTCTAGCGCCGCGACTCCGGATCCGACCGCATCACGTGTCGCACGGACCACGTCGATGCCGTAATCACGGACTTTGTCGTCGCACCAAATCTTCTCGACCACCGCACGGGCTTCCATGATTTCGTCGGGCGATGTGACGGCCGAGATTTCAGGGATCGCTTTGCCGCCGGCCATCCGGTCGACGATCTTTCGCTCGTCCTCGCGGGACGGATAATCGATCTTGGTTTTGAGCATGAACCGGTCGACCTGAGCCTCGGGCAACGGATACGTCCCCTCTTGCTCGATCGGGTTCTGTGTTGCCATCACCAAGAACGGATGGGGGAACTTGAAGGTCTCGGTGCCGATGGTGACCTGTCGCTCCTGCATCGCCTCCAGCAAGGCGCTCTGGACCTTGGCCGGGGCGCGGTTGATTTCGTCGGCCAGAATTAAATTGGCGAAAATCGGCCCACGTTTGACGCTGTACGTCGCTTCTTTGGGGTTGAAGACTTCGGTGCCGATGACGTCCGCCGGCAGCATATCCGGGGTAAACTGGATGCGTGAAAAATCGGTCCGGATCGCCTGGGCCAAACTGCTGACGGTCAGCGTTTTCGCCAATCCGGGGACGCCTTCGAGCAGCACGTGCCCTCCGGTCAACAATCCGATCAATAGACGTGAAACCATCGTTTCCTGCCCGACCAGCAGTCGCCCGACCTCGTCCGCCAGCCGGTTGCACATTTGCGAGTACTTGGCAATCTGTTCGTCTATTTGGGGTGCGTTCATGGTCTCCGCAATGAAAACGGTGCGTGTCAATTCGGCCGGCATCCTGACCGGGCGGCCTGAAACGGTATTACAGACGGAATTACGTAAAAGATCAATCTCCGGTTCGACGGAGACTCTCAGAGGATAGAGGAAATGGAACGAGTCACCCACCTGGACCACTGGAACAATCTGGTCAAAGGCCGCGACGGATGGTTCCTGGTCAATGCCAATGACATGTACATCGGCCGGTCGCTGATCAAATACGGTGAGTTCTCAGCGGGCGAAATGAAGCTGTTTCGGCAAGTCGTCAAACCGGGCGACATCGTTGCCGAAATCGGTGCGAACATCGGTTCCCACACCGTCGGGTTGGCGCAGCAGGTCCAGCGGCAGGGGCGAATCCTCGCGTTTGAGCCGCAGCCGGTCGTGTTTCAAAATCTGTGCGCCAACGTGGCACTCAATGGATTGACCAACGTGGACACGTTTCACTGTGGGCTCGGTGCGGCACCCGATACCACAGTGGTGCCCGACATTCGCTACGAACAAGAAGGCAACTTCGGCGGCTTTTCGCTGAGCACGCGGTATCGCCAAGGGACGCCCGTGGAGGTGAAGAGATTTGACGATGTCTTTCGCTATCCCCGACTGAACTTGATCAAGATTGATGTCGAGGGGATGGAAGAAGCGGTGTTGCGGGGCGCCCGCGGAAGCATCGAACGTTTCAAACCCGTGCTGTATGTGGAGAATGACCGTGTCGAGCAGTCCGAAGCCCTGATTCGGCTGATCATGGAAATGGGCTATCGCCTCTGGTGGCATCTGCCGCCGCTGTTCAGCGACGACAACTTCTTCGGCGATCGGGAAAACATCTTCGGCAACATCGCTTCACTGAACGTCGTTTGCTTTCACCAGAGCGTCCCAGTCGTGCTCAATGGATTCCAAGAAATCGTCGACCCGGGGAAACATCCGCTCGCAAGAGATCGAGACGGGGGAGGCTGAAGGTGCAGAGAGACGGGCAAAACGATGGGGCAAAACGATGGGGGCAAAACGATACGGGCAAAACGATACGGGCAAAACGATACGGACAAAACG
>NZ_JBFHKV010000867.1:0-3790 GCF_041595215.1 Stieleria sp.
AGAGAACAACGAAAGGTCTCCCAGCACCACCACAAAGTCGCCGACCACCGCGAGTGACTTGACGCTTTCATCAAGGTTTGCGATTTGGATCGGGCGGGACGTCAATTGGGACAGTTCAACCGAATAAATCCTTCCGTCATTTGCCCCCACATACGCCGTCGACTGATCGTCCGAAATCGCCAACGCCGTCACGTGGACCGCAAATTGGTACGAAGCCACGTAGTCCTGGAGTGTCGTCGACCAAACGTGCACCCGTTCATTGGCCGGATCCAACAGCACCACGGTATCGCCTGGACCGCGATGAATCTGCGTCGGAACGGAACCATGGATCGTCGACGCGATGTCACAGGAGCTTGGGTCCTCGGGGCGACCATGCTGAGGAAGAAAGCAGACTTGTATTTCAGGAAACGCATCGAGACGCAGTCCGCTCGTGCTGTCCGATGCGTCTTTCCCTTCGTTCCATCGATCGGGATACCCGTCACCGTCGGTGTCTTGCGACGCAGCGGGATCAAACGGGAACGCATCGTCAAAGGTTGTGAACCCGTCCCCGTCCTTGTCATCAGTCAATTCGTAATGACGCACCGGCCGTCCCGCCTCCACCACGAAGACCTGTTCGCCAAACCGCAGCACCTCGCGATGAGCGTCGCCACTGTAAAAATCGACCAGTTGGAATTGATTGTCCCACTGCCTCAATTGATTGAAGTTGGCCGCCACCAAAGTCCCATCGCTGAGCCAAACGCCGGAGGTGACGGAGTCGAACAGATAGATTTCACTGCCGTCCTCAAGATCGATCACGAATTCTGTGCTGAGCAGATAGCGGCCGTCCGGTGAAACAGCGACCGGCGAACCGAAGCGGGAAATCAAGCTGACTTCAGTGCCGAATTCTCCCGTCTGAAGGTCAAAGCTCTGACGGCGTATTCCAGACGATCCATGGTAAAAGAAGTTATCCAAAGGGTTCCAGACCACGTTCGTCAGTCGTTGTCCGGGCTTGGTGGAAACCACCGTTCCGGCGGAATCAAGCACAACATTGCTGGCGACCCTATCCTTCGTTGTTGCGACAATGACATACTCTCCAATCGCACTCAACCCGCTGACGGACGATCGAATCGTCGCAAAGGGGACCTCCGTCGGATACTCTTGGCGATAGTCAATTTGGGTGATCGCGCCATGCGAATTCGAAGTCTCGTAAAGCAGATAGATTCGTTGATTGGCCGTGGAAATCACCATCTCGTCAGGCCGTCCGGCGTCGCCGTTCAACACGATCGGATTCAGATACCTCTGATCCTGCACCGAATATCGGTAGATCGTTTTCCCGCTACTATCAACGTGATACAGAATCTCCGTCTCGTCGCCGAATGCGGAAGAACGACCGATGGGCGCCTTGGCCGCTTGGCGGACGGAATCGCAATCCACGACGTCGATGAACGGATAACGGCAAGCTGAATCAAACGGATGCGAATCTAAGTACAGGTTCGTCGTGCTGTCGGAGCGTTCCTTGCCGGCATTCCAAACGTCGGGATACCCGTCGTGATCGGTGTCAACCGAAGCGGCGACATCATTTGGAAAGGCGTCTTCACCAAGCGGCACGCCGTCCAGGTCGATGTCCAGGTACGCTGCAATGGCGAAGTCATGAAAGTGGACTTGATCCTGGCCATAAGTCACGATCGTCGCCGCGTGATCAGCCGGAAACACCGCCAGCGGCGAACCGGCGACGGTCGCTACACGCAACTGCTGCAACGACTCCGCCGACGACTGACGGATTTGGGTGCCGCCGGAGGATGACCGAAGCGAAATGACTTGCTCGTTCGAGATCCAGGCCGCCTTATCAAACGAACCGACCAACCATGTATCAAACGCGAGTGGTTCGCTCGTATACAAGTAGCCTCCACCGGTGACGATTCTGGATCCATCGGGCGAAATGACAAGCTCGCCACCATTGGAATACGAACCGCTTACGTCACTCCATTGCCCCGTCTCAGCGAGCAGCCCGAGTTGCAGCGATTGCACGCGGCCGCTGTGATCTAACGAGTAGAGACGTCGCTGATCGGCGTCATACGAAAAGGAATCGGATTGACCGAGATCAAAAAACGCGATCCGGCTGCCGCTGGAATCTCGAACGTCAAGCAAGCGTTCGGCGTATTGTTCGACGACGGCCAACACCCGATCACCGACGACAAACAATTCGTCGATTTCGCCCGGCGAGACAAACACATCCTGTTCGGCAAACAAACCATCGGTCAGGTCGACGCGGGTCACCTTGCCGTTTGCATAGCCGAGATAAAGGTCTGACTGATCGTCGCTGAGCGTCGCTTCGGTCGCCGATCCGGAGAGTGTGATCGACGGCAACCGCGAATTCGTCTCCGTGGACCAGCGATGCAGATAACCGACTGAGTCGGATACGCCCGCCCCCGTCCGGTCGGCGGGCTCAAGTAAATAGACGACGCCATCGCGATCCTGAAACACTTCGATCGGCTCGGACGAAAGGCTCAGGCTGCCCGCCAAGACACGCCGCGGTTCCAATCGCTGAACCGTCAAACGTCGACTCGTCCGAACGGCTCCCGCGTTGTCGTCTGCCCCGCGACGACGCCTGTGCCCCACCGTCAGAATTAAATCGTCACGCAACGCCATCGCCCCTGAACTGTAATCGCTGGAAAAACAAACCCCAGCTAAGGCAGCGCACGAGGCCGGAGGGGCAATAGTCTAGCTAAAACACCGGTCGATTGAAGCAGCTCCCATCAATCGATTCCAAATAGCGGCAACGTTCAGTTTTCCCCGGTCAGGCGTTGATTCATCTGACCGACTAGCTCCTTGATCAACGCGTCGGGACGATTATCCGATGTCGCCAGGTTGGCCGTTTCGGCATCCGGATTGCGATGATCGTACAGCTCCACAAATCCGTCCTTGTGCACGATCAATCGATGTGTGTCGGTGCGAATCGTTTTGGCGTTGTTGCGATACGCGATCGCCGGATGTCCCTCGGCGTCTTCGTTTTCCAACAACGGCCGAAGCGATCGGCCTTGAACGAACGCCGGAACTCGCACCCCAGCCAACTCACAGAGCGTGGGAAAGACGTCGAGGGTTTCGACGATTCCATCGGTCGGCTTTCCGGCTCGTTTCATCCCGGGGTAGCGGATGATCAACGGCGAACGGAGCGATTCTTCGAACAAACAATGCTTGCCCCAGATCGCGTGCTCGCCGAGATTCCAGCCGTGGTCGCCCCACAGCACAACAATCGTGTTGTCGGCCTGCCCCGATTCCTCCAAACGTTTCAGCACTCGTCCGACCTGGGCATCGGCATAGGTCACACAGGCTGCGTAGTGCCGACGGACTTCGGTGGCAAACGCTTCGTCGTCGTTGGGGTTCCGCCCCCAGCGGTTGTACTTCATGAATTCGCCCGACGAGTGCCAGGTCGTTTTCCCCTGCGGCTTTTCCGGATGCGGAATCGGCGGCAGTTCCACATCGATGTAGGGCTTCATGTACTTGGCCGGCGCTCCGAAAGGCAAATGGGGACGCAGGATTCCGACGGCCAGAAAGAACGGCGGCTCGTCGGCGGCGGACAATTGATCCAGCTGACGCAGGGCTTCCTCGATCGAGGTGCCGTCGGGGTAGATTGAATCATCGCCGTCGACCGACTGGTAGACATCCATCTCTTTGGCATTCTTGCGGATCTCGCCGGGGGCCAGCCCGTGCATCCATCCGCGGGGATGTTGCCAAGGGCCGGCCGGTAGCAAATGCCGATCCCCCGAGTTCGGCATCTCGGGCATCGCTTCGTCGTCCCAGTCCGAGCCGC
>NZ_JBFHKV010000868.1:0-3781 GCF_041595215.1 Stieleria sp.
AAAAACCAAATGGCCCAACGGGTGCTTCGCATTTTTGGTACCTGACCCCTTTTCCGCGGCACCCTCAATCGAAAAGTTGACGGAGCACTAGTGGGATAGGCTTCCCGCCCGTCATCGTTCAAATTATCCCCGCAAGACGCTTTCGATTCCTTTTTCCCCCATTGCTGCCGCCGTTCCATGCCGCGTGATTTTCTAAAAGGTGCCAAAGACGAGTACGATGTCGTGGTGATCGGCAGCGGATTGGCCGGGCTGACCAGTGCCAACATTCTCGGTCGCGCCGGCCACCGTGTGCTGTTGTTGGAACAGCACTACAAACTCGGCGGGTTGGCGACCTGGTTTCTGCGGCCCGGAAGCCACACCTTCGACATCTCGTTGCATGGGTTTCCTCACGGGATGATCAAATCGTGTCGCCGATATTGGAACCGTGGCATCTCCGACCGAATCGTCCAGCTCAAAAACATTCGCTTCGACAACCCCCAGTTCTCGCTCACCACGACGTTCGATCGCGAAGATTTTTCGCGGTTGTTGGTCGAGCGGTTCGGTCAGGATCCCGAGACGGTCAAGTCGTTTTTTGACACCGCGCGGGGCATGAATTTCTACGACGACCAAACCACCACGACCGGAGAACTCTTTGAACGGTTCTTTCCCGGACGCAACGACATCGTTCGTCTGTTGATGGAACCGATCACCTACGCCAACGGGTCCACACTGGAAGACCCCGCGATCACGTACGGGATCGTTTTCAGCAACTTCATGAGCAAGGGCGTTTACATCTATGAAGGGGGAACCGACGACCTGATCAAGCGGATGAAAAAGGAATTGGAATCCAACGGGGTCGACATCCGCATCAATTGTCCGGTCGATCAAATCATTACCAAAGGTGGTCGAGTCAGTGCGGTCCGGGTCGGTGATCGAACCATTCGCTGTCGTGCCGTCGTCAGCAATGCGAACCTGCGGACCACGATCCTGAAGATGATCGGCAAAGAAAAACTGGATGCCGATTACGTCCAACGGACCAACGCCGTCCGGCTGAACAACAGCAGCACGCAAGTCTACATGGCGCTCAAAGAGGGCGAAACGATCGACGAAAGCAGCGGTGACCTGTTCTTCACCAGCACGGCGGAGACGTTCAATACCGAGTCATTGCTCAGCCGCGACATCACCAGTCGGACCTTCAGCTTTTATTATCCCCGGACGCGGCCCTGGAAAACCAAGGAACGCTACGCGATCGTCAGCAGCACCAACGCCAACTGGTCGGACTGGAACGATCTGAACGAAGAGGATTACGAAGCGAGCAAGCAAGATCTGGTGGAGACCACGATCGACGCGCTGGAGCGTTACATCCCCGGGGTGCGTGACAAGATCGACCATGCCGAAGCCGCCACGCCGCGTACCTTCCAGCACTACACGCTCCACGAACGGGGCGCCAGCTTCGGCACCAAATTCGAAGGCCTGGGGGTCAGCCGAGACCTGCCCAACCAAGTCGGAGGCATGTATCACGCCGGAAGCGTCGGGATCATCATGAGCGGTTGGCTCGGGGCGATCAATTACGGCGTCATCGTCAGCAACGAAGTCGACCAGTTGTTGACCAGCGAATCCTCGCCGGTGTGAGCCTGGGTGCTGCGGCGATCGGCAGATGTTTGATCGGCGTCCGTCGGGAGCGTGCGAGCGAATCAATTCAGCGGCTGGTGTTAGCGGAACGGCGCGAGCCGTCCGGTATCGGCTTGAACGACCGGAGGGCTCGCGCCCTGCCGCTAACAAATCACTCCAGGAGTTAGCGGAACGGCGCGCGCCGTCCGGTATCGGCTTGAATGACCGGAGGGCTCGCGCCCTGCCGCTAACAAAACACTCCAGGTGTTAGCGGAACGGCGCGAGCCGTCCGGTATCGGCTCCAGGTGTTAGCGGAACGGCACGAGCCAGTCCAGAATCGTCGCAATCTCGACAAACTGTCGTCAAATCGATCTTCCAGCCATACGGCGCGAAGGCTTTGTGCCGGCCGCTAAAAACGTCGCGCCCTCTGACAAATCGAGCTGCAGTGGCCGGGTGATCGACTGATCGACTGAATCTCGCCGGAATATCAACTTCGCAACGTCGTGCTACCGCGGACGGTACACGGATTGCAGTGGAAAGCGGTGCGAAGGCGTTCGACGAATCACTCACAGCCAACCTACACGATGATCCACTTCCCAAGGTCTCTCTTTTTCTCCTGCCTGCACACCGCCGTTGCGGTTCTGTTGGCCAGTCCGCTGCTTGCTCAAGCTCCCCCGTTCCAACCCCAGGAAGTCGGACAGCCGAGTGCTGGATCGATCAACGCATCTTCCGAAACGCTCAATGCTGACTTGCAGGCGATCGATCCGGCGCAGGGCGATCCGCTGGTCGATGAATCCGGCGTGGAATACCTGACACACGGACCGTTGCACGAGTCGTACGCCGAACCTTACGCGGCCGACCCGAAGCCCGCTCCGGTGGTCCCCAAAGAACCTCCGCCGCCGGTCAAGGAACTGCCGCCGACGCTTCGGCCGGACAGTGAAAAATCGACGTGGATCCCGGGATATTGGGATTGGGATGAAGAGCTTGGTGACTACCTGTGGATCAGCGGTGTGTGGCGAGAGGTCCCACCGCAACGTCGCTGGGTGCCCGGTTACTGGGAGCCGGCCGAGGACGGCTATCGTCGCGTCGCAGGCTTTTGGGCAAATGAACAAGCGGCAACGGTCGACTACCTGCCGCCGCCGCCGGAGTCACTCGAGCAAGGTCCGGCCTCGCCGGCGCCGGGGGACAATTACTTCTATGTGCCTGGAAACTGGACCTATCAAACAAGCCAGTACCAGTGGACGCCGGGCTTCTGGGCCAGATCCCAACCCAACTGGGTCTGGATTCCGAACCAATACGTCTGGACCCCGCGGGGCTGCATCTTCCGAACCGGGTATTGGGACTATCGTCTCCAGCGGCGCGGCGTGCTGTTCACCCCGGTGTATTATCGGTCGCCGATTTATCTGCGCGCCAACTACTGGTATCGGCCGCGCTACGTCATCAACAGCGGTCTTGGTCTGTTGGCGAATCTGTTCGTCAATCCGCGGTACGGTCGCTATTACTTTGGCGACTACTACGGAGTGGGATATGGAACGAGTTACTATCCCTGGATCAGCTACTACCAGCGGCCACGGCTGTACGATCCGTTGTACTCGTACTATGGGATCCGGTCGCTGAACGATCGAGAGTATTCGCTCGATCGCATCGCGCGACAACATCAACAGATCCGCGAGCATCAGGAACTCAGGCCGCCGCGAACGTATGCGGGACCGCCCGCTCACGCGGGACCGCGTGGAGCAGGTTCGGTGACGGGCAAGGGGAATCGCGAGCGCGTCGAGGCGGCAAACTTGGCCAATTCGCTGGAAGACTATGCCCGGCGGAACTCCGATGACATTCGATTCCGTCGCATCAGCGATACCCAAGCCTCGTCGTTGGGACGTTTTGCGGAGCAGTCCCAGGAAAAAACACGGAGTGCCCGGCGAGACTTCGAAAAGTTGCCGCCAGCAAAGAAGATCGCGAGCGATGCGTCAGCGGTCGGCCGATCCACCACACCAGGTGGACCTTCACGCGTATCCAGTTTTCGTCTGCCAGGCGACGAGTCGCCCCAGCGCGGCGTGCCATCGTCGATTCGTGGGCGAGACCTGTTGAACAATGACATCAGAGGCAATGACATCAGAGGCAATGACATCAGAGGCAATGACATCAGAGGCAATGACATCAGAGGCAATGACATCAGAGGCAATGACATCAG
>NZ_JBFHKV010000869.1:0-3778 GCF_041595215.1 Stieleria sp.
ATCGAATTGACGATCGCTTTGCCCTGCACGTTGCGAAGCCCCGCTTCGATCACCTCCCATTTGCTGCTGTCGATCATCACGGGAACCGATGCAGCGACGTGATCACCGGCGATCAAACGCAGAAATCGGGTCATCGCTTCGACACCATCGAGCATCCCTTCGTCAAAGTTGACGTCGATGATGGTGGCCCCGTTTTCAACTTGCTCGCGCGCAATCTCGACGGCCTCTTCATACTTTTCATCACGGATCAGGCGGGCGAACTTTTTGCTGCCCATCACGTTGGTGCGTTCACCGACCATCGTGAACGGCACCTCAGGACGCATCACCAGCGGCATCTGACCGGACAACCGCGTGTAGACCGGCCCGGGTGCGTCTTGCTTGGGCCGGCATCCTTTGACGCGATCGGCCATCGCGCGGATATGGTCGGGCGTCGTGCCGCAGCAACCGCCCAGGATGTTCACCCAACCGTTGTCGGCGTATTCACCCACCTTGTCCGCCATCGCCTTGGGGCCGAGGTCGAATTCACCCATCTCGTTGGGCAATCCGGCGTTGGGATGGCAGGAAATCGGGATTTCGGCAACTTTGGCAAGTTCTTCGATGTGAGACCGCATCACGTCGGGCCCGAGCGCGCAATTCATGCCGACCGAAAGCAACGGAAAGTGGTTGATGGCCGTCCAAAAGGCCTCGACACTTTGTGCGCTGACAAAGGTCCGTCCGCCATCGCCAAAGGTGCCGCTGGCCATCACAGGAACCCGACGACCACCGGCATTGAAAAAGTCGGCGATCGCGAACAAACACGCCTTTAAATTCAAGGTGTCGATCGCGGTCTCGGGCAGCAGTACGTCGACCCCGGCGGCGACCAGCGATTCGACCTGGGCCCGATAGCTGTCCACCATTTCCTGGAACGTCGTGCCGCGATACGCCGGATCGTCTTCGGTGCTGATGGCCAATTGCTTGGTCGTCGGTCCGATCGAACCGGCCACAAAACGCGGTTTGTCGGGTGTGCGTTCGGTCCACTCCTGGGCCGCGGCGCGTGCGCACGCGACCGCCGCATGGTTGATTTCATCGACCAGGTCAAGCGGCAGACCAAACTCGACCATCCCAACCGGTGATGCGCCGAACGAGTTCGTTTCCACGATGTCGCTGCCGGCCTGAAAGTAAGCCCGGTGGATCTCGGTGATCTTGTCGGGATGCGTCAGGCAAAGGATGTCAGAAAAGTTCTTGAGGTCCTTGTGGTGATCGGCGAAACGCTCACCCCGCACAGCCGCTTCGTCCAATCCCAGACGCTGGATCATGGTTCCCATCGCGCCATCAAGAAGCAGGATCCGTTCCCGCGCGAGCGCACCAAGGATGGACGTGTCGTGTGGTTCGGCTTGAATCATCGGGGTCGGCCAGGGTTGGTCGGGTAGGTTCAGGACGGGATGGGCGAGGGCGGGCGGATCACACGTGTCGATTAGCCGTCTCGCGCGAGCGTACGGGCCTCGACCACCAAGGAAACGCACCGAGGCGAGTAGGCTCGCGCCAAACGGCTGATTCAATCGACAAACCGCCGAGGCTTTCGGCCGTTCGACGACGGATCCGCTCTCGCACCACGCAAGGTTGACAGGGGGAAAGCCGATCCCTACAAACATGCACGAATCATACATGTTTCAAAGCGTTGCGTTAACCCGCGTCATGAGACGACACCCATGCCGCCCAAAAGCCGAAAAAGTCAACGGTCGAATTGATCAAAGAAGACAGTGTCGGGATGCGTGGCAGCCTCCCCGACGAACTGGCCGACGCGACCACCAAGTTGTTGACGTTTCACGGCACCGACCAACAAGACGACCGTGACCTGCGCAAACCACGCCGCAAAGATCGACTCGGCAAGACGTATTCATTCATGGTCGGCGATCGCATCGGCGTGGAAGCGTTGGCGAAGGTCGGGCAAGCGGCCTGACGGGCGCCGAACCAGCGGCCAGGCGCGACGGCCATGCCGGCAGCCGCGGCGACTGGATCGTGAAAGCGAGTATCGAAAAATTGACAACGGTCTTCCTGGACCCTAAAACTATACTCCGTTATACACATTTGCAATTCCCCTCCGTTGCATCTCCCCCTTCAGGAAACCCCCATGAAACGCCTTCCCCTGTCTGCCTGCTTTGTCGCGACACTGGCCGTCTCGCTCGCCTGCGGATCTTCATTGACGGCCCCGTCGGTTCACGCCCAAGAACCCGCGGCGACCGCGCGGACTGATGCCAAAAAGGCTGAGAAGAAACCGGGCAAGAAAGCAATCGAGCGATCGCGCAAGACGGTGCAAACGCTGGACAACATCTTCAAGCAAACGATCGTGTTGGTGACCGACAAGTATGTCAACGACGATGACGATTTTGCTGCCGGTAGCGCGGCGGTGTTGTTGTTCAAGAAGATTTCCGATGGCAGCGACAAGACGATTCGATTGATCGACGCCACGGGCGATCCCTATGAATCCGAAAATGTCGCCAAAGATGACTTCGAAAAGCAGGGCATCAAGAAGTTGAAGGCCGGGGCGAAGCGTGTCGACGAGGTCGTCAGCCTGGACGGCAAGCACTACTTGCGTGCATTGACACCGGTACCGGTCGTCATGCAAAAATGCATCATGTGCCACGCACACTACGAAGATGTCGCCGAGGGCGAGCCGATCGGAGCGATCAGTTACACCGTGCCGATCGAGTAGTTGCGTTTGTCCTGCCGATTCTGGAACAACGAACTGCCGCGTCGCTACGTCGCGGACGGCGAAGTCCATGGCCCTGCCAAACCGGATGAAGTTGCCATCGACGTCGGTGTTCAATGACGGAGCGGTTCGGCATTACCCCAGAGGTATCGCGTCAGATCCGACCCCCGAACCCTTCGTGCGGGGCGGGTGTTGCTCAGGATCGAGAAACGCGATTGAGTTGTCGCCGCGTCGGGATCACATCGGCGAGCGTGACGCCTCCGAGAAACTCCTGCTGAATGCGTTCGGCTTCTGCCAGGACTCCCTTGAGCTTGCAGAACGAATGGATCACGCAGGAGTCATCGCTGCCGACACAGGAGAGCAGGTGCGTGTCGGTTTCCATGGTCGCGATCACATCCCCGATCACAATGTCTTCCGGGGAATGCGCCAATTCAATCCCGCCGCCGATCCCGCGTGTGCTTTGTACATAGCCCGCACGGGACAGCAGGTTGACGACCTTCGCAACGTGATTCGCCGAAATGCCGAACAGCGCTGCGACATCGGCCACGTTGGCGCGCTCGCTGCGTGTGGCCAGAAACATCAGCGTTCGCAAGGCGTAGTCGGTCTGCGTGGTGAGCTTCATGGGATTCGCAACCGAACGGCGCCCCTCCCGCTCTCCGACCGAGGCTGCCAAAGCTGTCCAAAAGAGACTTGTTTCGATAAGCCTAAGGCTAGCGGGCATTTCGGTCAATGGACAACGAGCCCGCGATGGCGGCTCGCAGTCGCTCAAGCACTTCCGGCGGACTGAGGCCTTGATGGACGCAAACGTACCGCAGCGATTTGCCCGCACAACCGATGTCCAATCCCAACTCGCTGAACACCCGCGTCGTTTCCGGATGCTCGATGATCCATTCAGGAATACTGCTGTCGAGGTCGCAATTCATGTTTGAAGTGTAGCAGAATCCGCCCCCAGCACGTGGCGTCAGCCAGTGGCGCGCGGTGCTTGATCCCGAAACCACCACGCGCCGCTCGCTGACGCGTCCCGCTGGGATGGCAACCCGGGTTGTCGGCGTCAACCTGGGTTGACGTTTTTTGCGCGTCAAACGCGAA
>NZ_JBFHKV010000870.1:0-3777 GCF_041595215.1 Stieleria sp.
AGATCCGCCCAGATGCGATGCCGCTGGAACAGGTCCGTCATCTGCAACTCCAGCACCAAATGGCCGCCGCGCAGAAACGCCACGCGATTGCATGTGTCTTCGATCTCACTGAGCACGTGGGACGAAAAGATCACGGTGCGGCCGTCACGATGGGCCTGGGAAACCAATTCCATGACCGTCCCGCGAACCGTCGGGTCCAAGTTGGCCGTCGGTTCGTCGAGAATCAACAGGGGCGTCGCCGGCGCCAGCACGACCGCCAGCGCCAGCTTTTGCCGCATGCCGGTCGACATCATCGAAACATGGCGCCGCGTGTCCAGTTCCAGCGCTTCGGCGATCGCCCGGCTGCGCGACAGATCGCCGCGGGGATGAATATCCGCGAAAAACCGCAACACGCCATCGCCCCGCAGGTGCCGGGGCAACCGCGCGTCGCCGGGCAAATAGGAAACGTTTTGCCGCACCGCGACCGGATCGGTTTGGGGGTCCGCCCCGCAGACGGTCGCCCGTCCGCCGCTGCTGTTCAGATAGCCCAATAAAGACCGAATCAGCGTCGTTTTGCCCGCGCCGTTTGGCCCCAGCAGCCCGAAAATGTCACCTTGATGCACTTCCAGATTGCAATCGACCAGCGCCCGAAAGCTGCCGTAGTGTTTGGACAATCCGTCGCACACCACCACGGGCGGACGTTGCCCGGTCTCGGCAGCAGCGGCCGTGGGCGCTGGATTCGCAGTCGGCGTCGCCATCTGGCCCGGCAAGTCGATCAATTCGGTCAAGGAAGGCTGGTGTTTCAAGGACAGACTCTGAACCTAATAGTGGAAATTCGATCGGTCTATTGTGTGAGTCGGTCAAACCTTAGAATCTAACTGCCGGACCTCGCCCACCATTCTCGATCGCCCGGGCGTCTTCCGCTACCGCACTGCAATCTTTCTTATCACTGCTCCTGCCCCCCAATTCGCAAGCTTGTCCATGACCTCATCTGAACTTCCCGCCGGATTCCAATTTGCCGGCGTCGCCTGTGGAATCAAGCCCAGCGGAAAACCAGACCTGTCGCTGATCGTTGGGGACGACCGCTTGGTCGCGTCCGGCGTTTACACGCAGAACCAAGTGGTCGCCGCACCCGTCGAAATCTGCCGCAGCTTGACACCCTCCAAACGGATCCGCGCCGTCGTCACCAACAGCGGCAACGCAAACGCCTGCACCGGGCGGCAAGGCGCGTTGGACGCCGCGGAGATGTGCCGCAGTGTCGCAGACGCCATCTCCGCCTCCGAAGCCGAGGTGCTGGTGATGAGCACCGGGATCATTGGAAAGAAGATGCCGATGGACCGCGTCAACGCAGGCATCAAGAACTCGGTTTCAAAACTCGGTCGCGACATCGACGACTTCACTGCGGCGGCGGACGCCATTTTGACAACCGACAAGGAACGCAAAGCGGAGTGTCGCGAAGTCCAACTCGGCGAACAAACGATTCGGATCGCCGCGATGGCCAAGGGGGCCGGCATGATCTCGCCCAATCTGGCCACGATGCTTGCCGTCGTGATGACCGACGCCCAGCTAGACCCCCAGCAATCTCAACGGATCCTTCGCGAAGTCGCGTCGAAAAGTTTTAACTGCGTCAGTGTCGATGGACACACCAGCACCAACGACACGCTGCTGTTGCTTTCCAGTGGCGCCAGCGGCGTCCGCATCGGCGATTCCAATGAGAAAGACTTCATCCGTGCGTTGACCGATTTGGCCTGTCGCTTGGCGCGACAATTGGTCGCCGATGGTGAAGGCGCCACGCACGTGATGAAAATCCGCGTCGTCGGTGCCGACAACGATGCCAGCGCCGCCACAATCGCGCGAACCATCGGTGCCAGCCCGCTGGTGAAAACGGCGATCTCCGGCGGCGATCCGAACTGGGGACGCATCGTCTCGGCGGCCGGTTATGCCGATGCCAAAATCCATCCCCAGCAAACCTCACTCAAACTCGCCGGGACGGAAATCTATCACAACGGCGTCCCGACCGATTTTGATGCCGCCGAGGTCAGCAAAGCGATCAAGGCGAAGAAAGAAGTCGACTTGGACCTGTTCGTCGGCGATGGCCCAGGAACCGCCATCCACTGGGCCAGTGATCTGACCGTCGAATACGTCCGCTTCAACAGCGAATACACGACTTAAGAAGAGCCGACGAGGAGATTCGAACCCCTGACCTATTCATTACGAATGAATTGCTCTACCAGCTGAGCTACGTCGGCGTGTTTCGATCGACGAATCCGCCACGGGCGTGGCGATCAACGTCTGATGCGTGCAAATTACAAAACCAAAGCCTGGTCGACCAGGGCCCATCGGGCCGCTGGAAAAATTCTACCAAGAACCCTCCGCACACCTACGTTATTCGGCCGCGCGGTCACCATCCTGTAGCGAAATTCTCACACTGCACTCGGGTGCGAGAAATCCGACACCGATTGGACACCGCAAACCCGCCAGGGTTCATCCAGTCGTCCGCCGGTGTCTTCGACACAGCTTTCTTTTGCTGACGGGACGAGGTGGCGAGTCTGGTCGCGATCCGAAACTCAGGATTCCTCGCCTCCTCTCGAGCGGCGGCCCCCCACACTCAGCGGTGACTGGCGGATCGTCGCCTTCTCCGCCCCAAACCGCTCGTTTGGCCGCATTCAAGCCAGCCCGATCGCCCGAAAAGTCTTCCAGAAACCTCCAGATCCAAGCAAATTCTTCCAAGTTTTTTCGATCTTTTTCCGGTTAATGGTTAAAAAACGTCGTTCTAGCGAGCTTTTTCACGAGCGATCGGCGTGCCACGACTCGACAAAAAATATTTTTTTCGCTAAAAATTTTAATGCTGGGCGAGCTCCCGTCGCCGCCCAGGCCCAAAAGTCGGCCAGACAGCTTGTACGCGTGGCTGTTGCGGCAGCCAATGTTTCTGGACCGGCGGACCAACACAACAATCGCTCGCAGCCGCGAGCAGGAGAACTGAACTCGATGAATGAAGTCGAACTGGACGTCGTCGACTTGAAAGAACTCATTCTGTCGAACAATTCGTTCGGACCGAATGATGTCGCCGAGATTCGGCAAATGATCGCGGAAAACTACGGCCATTTCGCCGAGCTCCGAGATGCGGTCAATGAAATGGAAGATGATCCGGCGCTGACGCCGGCCGGCAAGACAAAGATGGGGGTCTGCCAGTTCTTACTGGGCCATTTCGCCGAAGCCCTACAAACCCTTCGCGCCGCCGATGGCAGCGCGACGGCTCTGTTCTACTGCGCCCGCTCGCTGTTCGAACTCAAGGATTTCGACGCCGCGATCGAGACCTACGAACAAGCCCAACGGGCCGGCTACAACGAAGATCAGTGCAAGATTTTTATCGCCGAATCACATCGCTACAGCGGCCGCATCGAAAAAGCGATGTTGCTGCTCGATGACATCTTCGGCCCCGCCGAACAAACCGCCGAATACATGTACCAACGTGCCGCGACCGTCGCCGGTGTCGGCGGACGTCGCGACGAGGCGATCACGTTGTACCAGCGTGCCGTCCAAACCGACGAAAACCATGCCGGTGCCCTGTTCGGGTTGGCTTGGGAAAATGACCGCATGGGCAATGACGAAGAAGCATTGCGTTTGTACGAGCGTGCGGCCAAAGCCTTTCCGACTGGTGTCGGTGCCCTGATCAACCTCGGACTGATCTACGAAGATCGCAACGAGTTCGACAAGGCACAGATGTGCTACAAGCGAATCTTGGACGCACATCCCGATGACGAACGCACCCGGTTGTACATGAAGGACGCGTCGGCC
>NZ_JBFHKV010000871.1:0-3774 GCF_041595215.1 Stieleria sp.
CCCCCCCCACTACCGCCTACCCGAAAACCAAGGCGAAGCGGAAGACTCGGTCAGGGCGAGGCCGCGGACCGCCGTCCGCGCTGGCGTCCGGCCTGGACCACCGTCCACAGGTAGCTGAGCGAAAAGACGATGCAAATCGCCACCATCAGCGAGACAATTTGGGTCGAATGCAGGTTCACCACGCCCTGCTTGCGCCAGACGGAGAAAAAGTGAAACAGCTGGCCAAAACCGATCAGGCAGCCGAAGGCACCGAGGATCGCCGCCGTCGCCAACGCTTGGCGGCGACGATGCGGATTGAGTGCCACGACGCCGAAAAACAGGATCGGAATTCCCAGCATCATGGGAATAAACAGCATCGGAGCCTTGTTCAGCGAACCGAACAGGGCGATCGCCGTGTCGATGCACAGCAAAAGTCCAGAAACAATGCCAAATCGAGCCATCAATTGCTTTCGAAAAAGGGGGTGCCATCGCCGCCTGAGCTGACTAAATCGTAGCTCTCTTTTATCGGCAATGTCAGCCCTCTGTGAACCGCCCGGCTGACGCAGCCCGCCAGGGTGCGACAGTTCAGCACGTGGCGTTAGCCAGTGGCGCGAGATGCACTGCCGGCGCGATCGTCTCGGGCCGGTCGCTGACGCGTCCCGCTGGTGTGCGGGCGGGACCGGTTAGTCTTGTTGCGAACCGTCCTCGGCCTTGGATTCGGGCGTTTCGCCGTCGGATGGTTCGGCGTCCTTCAACCGTTCGGCTGCGTCGCGGTGGCCTTGGGCCAAGTCCGCGTCACCCACCTTGTCGTAGCAATCGGCGAGCATGAGATGCGATCGTCGCTTCAAGTCCGGGGCGGGCAACGCACGCTCCAGATCGCTGATCGCTTCGCGGAACCGCCCCATGCGAAACAGGATTTGTCCGCGTGTCTCGAAGAAGTGCGGCGTCGGGGTGGGGACGTTGTCGATTGCCGCGTTAGCGACCTGCAGCGCTTTTTCGTACTCGGGAGCCTCTTTCAGCGCCAACGCGACGGCCAGATTATTCAGGATCGCACCGCTTCGCGGCAGCTGTTCGGCCGCCTTCTCCAAGTGCAACTCCGCCATCGCGAGATCCTCTTTCATCAGTGCAGAAGTGCCTTTGATGAAATGGGCGATCCCGGCCGGCGATCCCGAGATCAACGCCGCTCGGACGGTTGCAATCTGTTCATCGTCTTCGTTCAAACTGGATAGCACGTGGTCGGCGACCATCGTCACCACGCGCGGATTGTTCGGCGCGATCTTGACCGCAGCGTCGAGCATCGTGAGGACACGCAATCGTTCCTGCACGGTGTTGGTCGGAGATTTTTCGATGTAGGTCACATAGGCGACGATTGCGTCTCCGAGCGCTTGGGTCAGCATGCGCCGCTCTTCTGGCGTCTTGGCGACGTCGATGCTGCCTTTGAGCGTTCGGATCGCGTCGGAGTGCCGTTCCAAAAAGATCTGGTTGCGAGCGATACTCATCGCAATGTTGGAATTGGTCGGGTCGTCCTTGTGCATTTCTTTGACCCGTTCCAACGCCGCGGACGCATACTGTTCGGCGGCATCAAATTCATTCAATTGACGCGCCAAGGCCGCCGCCTGCAGTCCACGCATCGGTTCGACTTTGGACAGTTCCAGCACGACGGGGATCGCGGAACTGAGGCGTTGTTCAAAGATCAGGTACTCCGCGTACATCCGTTTCGCACCGAGATTCTCGTCTTCTCGCTCGGTGATCAACTGCAAGACCCTGCCGACTTCGTCGAGTTCTTCGGGGCTGAAATCGGTCAGTTTCTTGCCGATGATCTGGTTCTCCAGCAACCATTTGGCGGCCGGAAGATGGCGACGCGTCAGCAGTTGACGCATCAACACCTTGGCCTCCTCTTCAAACGACTGGGCTTCGCGGACGAGCGCAAAGCGGTGGATCAGGTCGACGTTTTTCGGATCGGCTTCCAGCTGTCGCCGAATCACGATCTCCGCGGTCGGGAAATCTTCGCGGTCCAGGGAAACTCGCAATTGGCGGTCCAACAGACGGTTTCTCCAGCCCGCGCCGCCGCTAAAGGCGATGAACGCTGTCGTGAATAGCACCATCGACAGGATGACCGCCGGGATCGCTTTGGGCGCGTCACGCCAGGGGATTCCCAAGAACCAACAGCGAATGAACTCACCGATCCAGCGAAACCACGTCAGTGGGTTGAATGCATGCATCTTAATTCAACTCCTTTGCCGTCATCGGTTGCTCTGATTTTGCCACCGCCGACACAGCGGCCGGGGCATCGATTCGAAGCGCCTGGGCGGGCAGCGTGCGACCGGCGTTTTCAATGATCGCGTCAGCGATCCGGCCACGTGCGGCGATGAATTCCTCCTGCAGATCTTGCAACTTGCGTGGACTGAGTTTGTCCGGCGATGTGATCCACATTTGGAACATGATGACTTCGTTTTGCTCCCAAACGCCGGTTGAATCGATGCGATTCCAAACCCGGTGCGTGAACGCAGACAAACTGTCCGGTGCGTCGACCAGGGTTCCGTCGCTGCCGATGCCGGCAAAGATCAGGTAACCATGCTGCGTCGGGCCGCGTTTGAACCGGGCCAAGACGTACGTGGACGTCAGCGCGTCCGGGTTCTTCGCAACGATCTCCATCGATTCGAATTGGTCGGGCGATTGGATGTCGCGATCCAACAGCATCCAGTCCAGCCGCTCGTAACAGTTGCACAGTTCATGCCAGCCTTGGTGGGGTTGGCTCAGCACGAACTGAACGGTGACGTCATCCCACTGGCATTCCCAGATGTCCGAGTTGGCTCCCAAGCGTGGGTCTTCATAACCCCGGTTTGCCTTGTGCCCGACGACGGTCAGCACGTTCAGGGAGTCGTTGATCAGGTCCGGTGGCGGGTCGAACACAAGTGCTTTGTCACTCTGGACCAGGTTGGCCGGTTTGCGAGACCGAATGACTTGGGTCAATGATGCCAGGCAAATCAGACCGGCCAGCGCGGCGAAACCGATCTGCGCGATGCGGTTGTCGACCAAACCCTGGGCCCAGCGGAACGCTCCGCTGCGTTTGTCGCGAGCCAGAAGATCCATGACGTTTCGATGCGTGCCGCGGCCGCCGGTCGCTTCGTCGGCCGAATTCAGGGACAGGTAGTTCCATCCCGCCACCAGCGGGTTGAACTCCGATTCCTCCGGGACGCGATGCAACAGTGTGGCAATCAAATAGTCGAAGGAAAGCAGGAACCCGAACGCGATCGCCAAAGCGAAATAGCCCAGCAATTCGTGCGGCCAACCCTCGGCTAAATCGAACTGAAAGGAATTGGCGACCAAGGCGACGACCGTGACCCGAATGACGTTGGCGAAAATGGCCAACAGGCATGCGATCGCCAGGTAGATCGGTGCCATCCAAATCCGTCGCCGTCGCCACGAGATCATCAGAAAGGCGAGAAAACTGAGCGTGAAGACGGATTGAATGCCGCTGCAGGCTTCGGCGACAAAGAGTTCGCGATCGGCAAGCTGGATCACGTTGTTGGTCACCGCGTGTGGAACCGCCAGCGTGTCCAGCAAGACGCTCGACATCCACGTCGTCACGTTCTGCAGCCACAGCACCAACAACGTGTCGGCGCGAACCAGTTGAACGATCGTCAGCAACGGAAGCACGAGGACCAGCAACGTTGAATCCTCCGGTCCACGCATCGCGTACAGCATGGTCGCGCAAAGGATCGCGAATGCGACTGCCGCAAACCAGGGGAACTGCACCACCGTCCCGAAGGCAGTCAGCAGCAACGCGAATCC
>NZ_JBFHKV010000872.1:0-3768 GCF_041595215.1 Stieleria sp.
AACAGATAACAACCTGGCACGGATGTACTGGTTCGCGCTCGAACCGATGGTGCCGGAATTCCCGGAACAGGCGTTGGCACTCGCGGTCAACGGAAAGCTTTCCAGCTTGCAAGAATTTGTGGCCAGACGATTGGCGACGGGGGATGTGGCTGAGGGATCGGACCCCGACTGGCAACGCGTGGTAGCGCGAGTCGCACCGGGATTTGATGTCCGCAACGTCGGCGAGGGAGGCATCGTGCACCACAAAGTTTTCCGTAACCGGTCGGCGATGCAGACTCATCCGAAAGATCGCCATCAACCCTGCCGAATGATTCGCGATGTCAAAATTCCCGCAGGCAAAACGACGAGCTTGCAGATGCGCGTCAGTCATCACCCGCACGGCGATTGGCAATTGCGAGTCCTGGTAGGCAAAGACGTCCTCGCAGATCAGACGATCAGCTCAAGCACCGTTTCGCAGGACGAATGGCTGGACGTCCACGTCGATCTGTCCAAGTATGCCGGCAGCCAGATCCGTCTGGTTTTGGAGAACCGAGCCAACGACTGGCACAACGAATGGGCCTACTGGAACGAAGTAAAACTGGTCAGCCGATAGCCAACCGCTTCACCGCATCTGCCACCCATCATTCTGCCACCCATCATTCTGCCACCCATCATTCTGCCACCCATCATTCTGCCACCCCATCATTCTGCCACCCCATCGTCTTGCCCCCATCGTCTTGCCCCCATCGTCTTGCCCCCATCATTCTGCCCCGAATCATTCTGCCAACTCCCCTCCCCCGGAGTGAGCAGCTCAAGCAGAACCAAGAATCGCAAAACGCCCAAACCTGCAACGCCGGCTTACCGCTCTCGTCCGGCACCTTCGCCGACTTGGATCAGGACGTTGCTGGAATCGGGCAGCAAGTCGACTTCGGCGTTGGACTCGATCAGCGTGTCGACTTCCATGACCGTCAAGACGGTGTTCAAGATTTCGGGGTCGGCGGCGGCAATTTCGTTGAGCGCCTTGCCGACGATTTTGGGGCGTGACGCGGACGCTTCGGCCATTTTCTGTGACACCCGGAACGCGGTTTCGCTCTTGATCAGACCGACGCGATTTTCTCCATCCTGCTTCATCGCGCTGGTCACTTGAACCAGTCGTTTGACAACCTTCTCGGTGATGTTGTCGACCATCAGTCGATCGGTGAACGCGACTTTACGAATGTAAACCGATCCCAGCGTGTATCCCCATTTCTCTGACAACGGCGAGACCGTTTTGCGAACGGTTCGGCTGAGCGAATGACGGTCTTCGAGCATCTTTTCCATTTCCAAGTTACTGAGTGTGGAAATGGTCGAACTGGTCACGTTGGCTTGCAGCGAACCATCGGGATTGGCGTTGGTGAACAGATACGAAACCGGATCGGTCACCCGCATCTCGTACCAGATGCCGACGCCCATCGGCGTGCCTTCTTCCGAATTGACCATCTGGCTCCGTAGGTAATGTTGACGAAGCGACGTGTCGACCACGTAGGACTTGCCGAAGAACGGCACCAGCAAGGCTCGAGGGCCGAACTTGAACACCGGGATCTGCAACCCCGGTTGGTCAAGTGTCCCGATCACCTTGCCGAACAAGGTAAAGACATGTGCCTTGCATTCGCCGACGCAGGCATAGAGCCCGAAGAAGCGTGCGAAGCCAAGCAGAATTGGAATCAACATCAAGCCGAAGATAAATCCGCCGCCGAACCATCCCATCGTATCACCCTATCAATAATCGTTGTGTTTTCAGTTTCGAATGCCAACCGGTACCAATCGTGTCTCAACCGCCGGTGTTTGCCTGGGTGGTCTGGATCACACGTCGGGCGACGGAGTAAAGCGGAATCCGGGCGTTCCGTAGATAGGCTTGCAGGCAGGACGAGCCGCCTTCCTTTTTGATCTCGGTGAGCGTTTGGGCAAGTTCACGAAGGGGTGCGACCTCCGCTTGTGCGTTGTTCGTCGCGATCTCCACAGCCCGTGCACTCATCGTGATCTGCTGCTCGCTGTCGGCCCGCGCGGTGCTGAGGTCGGCGGCGACTTGGTTTCGCGTGCTGTTGATCGCCGACAACGCGCGATCAACTTCACCGGGAGGATCAATCTCGGTGATCAGTGCCGCGTCGAGTTCGATTCCGTAGCGACCGGTCGTCGAACGGCATTGCTCTTCCATGTATTGGTTCAGCAGCGGCAAGTTTTTGCGCAAGTCGTTGATCGAGACACCTTCGGACAGGTCGATCGCCGGTGACGTTTGCTCGCCTGCGTCTTCGTCGACATCCGCATCGACCAGCAGCGTTTGGCCCTTCGGATCCACGAAGTTCGCGACTCGCTCGCGAAGCACGCTGACGAAATAACCCATCACGTGCTCGAGCGGGCTGGCCACGCCGAACAGGTACGGGTAGAGGTTGCTTTCGCTGATTCGATAGCGGAGTTGGCCGTTGATCCCGGTCGTCAGGTTGTCCTTCGTGACCGCTTCGATCGTGTCCTGGGCCTTCGAGGGGTCCCACGAAAGGTCGACCGCCTGAGTCGCGACGGAAACCTTGTGGACGTCCTGCCATGGCATTTTGAAATAGGGACCGCCGGGGCCAACGACACGGACTTGAGGGTATTCGTACCGTTGGTGTTCTTCGTCACTCAAGCCGTCAGAATCCGTGTCACCGCCGGTGACCTGCATGCCTTCTAATCGCTGAGCCTTCCCGAAACTCGTCACAATCGCCCTTTGATCGGGACTGACCGTGTAGAAACCGCCGACAATGCAGCGGAAGAAGCTGTAGATGATGATGCCCATCATCAGTCCGAGGATAAATGACATAGCCGTGCTTGGTGTGATTGGGCGAAAAGTGGGACCGGTACCTTGAGTCCAAAGATACCCCACGCTTAAGCGCGGGCGGGGCGTTCCTCCCCGCAACACCCAAAATGGGCCTCAACTCCCACCTTCAAGGGCGATTTTTTTCAGACAAGTCGACAAATCCACGCGCATTGTCCTGCCACCCCATCATTCTGCCTCCCATCGTTTTGCCTCCATTGTTTTGCCCCAACACCATCCCCATCGACTAAAATCCGCCGATTACCTCCCCAATTCGAACGCCTCCCACCGACTCGACGATGCATTTACGCGCCCTCTTGTTCCCCTGTTTGGCTTTCTTCCTCGTTGTTTCCGTCGCGCCAACGCGGGCCGAATCCCCGATCATCGCCCCAGATGCGACAGTGGTCAAAGTCGGCAGCGGCTACCAGTTCACCGAGGGTCCGACGACAGACTCAAACGGCGACGTCTACTTCACCGACCAGCCGAACGATCGAATCGTGCGTTACGAATTTGCCAGTGGCACGACCACGGACTGGCTTTCGCCATGCGGCCGCAGCAACGGGCTGTACTTCGTCGCGCCGGGCCAGCTGATCGCCTGCGCCGACGGCAACAACGAATTATGGCGTATCAACATCAAGGACAAGACTCACCAGGTGCTTGTCGGCCGACACGACGGTGTGCGATTCAACGGTCCCAACGATTGCTGGGTCGACAGTCGCGGCGCGATTTACTTCACCGATCCGCTCTACAAACGCCCCTATTGGACGCAAGAGATTCCTGCCGATAGCCCTCGCGGGGTCTATCGACTTTCACCCGACGGAACACTTTCCCAAGTCGCCGGGGACTTCACCCAGCCCAACGGAATCATCGGCGACGACGAAAACAAGGTCCTGTATGTCGCGGACATCGGCGCGCGCAAGACCTACAAGTTCCCGATCAAGGAAGACGGTTCGTTGGGCGAG
>NZ_JBFHKV010000873.1:0-3767 GCF_041595215.1 Stieleria sp.
CACCCATCCCCCCTGTTGATCCGAGTCCCGCTAGAAAAGTTTTTGTCACGCACATGTTTTCCACCAAGCTCCCACTCAACCACGGAATCTTCACTAACCCTTCATGTCGCCTAGGCTTACGTCGACGACCGGGTGACGCGGCGGCGGCGGGGGGCGCCGTGAAGATCCACGTAACCCATTTGCAGGCAAAGGGTTGCAAATCGTCCAGGAATTTCATTGACACCCTAAAAGCAATCTCTAAGATTCTTCGCGTCGCCCATATTTAGTGCTGACCGCGGCAAATTCCACTACCGGTAGTGACATCATTACTGATATTGCTGGATTTGACGCGAGTGGCCCTTAGGAAGACTAGCACGGTCGGGAAGGATCCCAGGAGGACTTCTTTGCCGCTGTCTCGGCATCCTCATGTGGGCTGACGTGATTGATGTGTTCTTATTTCCCTTTTTCACGGACGACCAAAACCATTCAATCAGTGCGATGAATCCCCCCCGGGCAGAGCCTGCCGGTGGAGTTTTCATGCCGACGAGGCGGCGCACGATGCGGGGCACAGACCATTTGTGTCGGGCCATTCGCGTCGGACGACCTACTGAAGGATAATCGAATGGAGTTGGTCCCACGGACGATTCACGGAGTTTGTTTCAACGATGGCAACTGTTCTCCCCACTCAATCTCAGTCTTCGGCCGGTGGTGACCCTGACTTCGAAAAGGTCAACGAGCAACACGGCTTGGACTACGCGACGGGCGTTTTTGGCACGACACTGCGTGGCGGCCGATCCGGCCTGAAGGTCGATCCGGTCTTCTGCCCCGCCGACGGCAAGACCCCCTTTGCAACGACGCAGTGGGAACTGCGTTCGGCCGCGATCAAGGACGAAAATGGCAAGGCGCTGTTTGAGCAGCACAATTGCGAGGTGCCTGCCAAATGGAGCCAATTGGCGACCAACGTGGTCGTCAGCAAGTATTTTTACGGTGACCCCAAGAAGATGGAGGAGCGTGAGCGTTCGGTGCGTCAGTTGGTGCATCGCGTGACGCGGACGATCGCCGACTGGGGTTTGGCCGATGGCTACTTCGACACGCCCGCCGATGGCGAAAATTTCTATCGTGACCTGACTTGGTTGTGTCTGCATCAGCACGGTGCCTTCAACAGCCCGGTCTGGTTCAACGTCGGGCTGCACCAGCAATACGGCGTGACCGGTGCCAAGTGCAACTGGGCCTGGGACCGTACGGCCAACGAAACGTTCCAGCCCGAGAATCCCTACGAGTTCCCGCAGGGCAGTGCGTGCTTCATCCAGGCTGTCGAAGACAACATGGAAGACATCATGCGTCTGGCCTGTGCCGAAGCGATGTTGTTCAAGTTCGGTTCTGGAACGGGCACGGACCTGTCGACGATCCGATCATCGCGTGAAAAACTCTCCGGTGGCGGAACGCCGTCGGGCCCGTTGTCCTTCATGCGTGTGTATGACTCGATCGCCGGCGTGGTCAAAAGCGGCGGAAAGACGCGTCGTGCCGCCAAGATGCAGTCCCTGAAAGTCTGGCACCCGGACATTCTGGAGTTCATCGAAAGCAAGTGGTCGGAAGAGAAGAAAGCGCATGCCTTGATTCGCGAAGGCTACGATTCGAACTTCAACGGCGAAGCCTACAGCAGCGTTTGCTTCCAGAACGCGAACCTGTCGGTTCGCTTGACCGACGACTACATGCACGCGGTCCGCGACGGCCAACGTTGGCAAACCCATTGGGTCTCGGACAAGGCGTCCGGCGACGCACCGTCGTATGACGCCAAAGAATTGCTCAACAAGATGTCCGAGTGTGCCTGGCACTGCGGTGACCCCGGCGTCCAGTACGACACGACGATCAACAACTGGCACACCTGCCCCAACAGCGGCGCGATCAACGCATCCAACCCGTGCTCGGAATACATGTTCCTGGACAACACGGCTTGCAACCTGGCGTCGATCAATCTGATGAAGTTCGCCGGCAGCGACGGATCGTTCGACGTGGCACGTTTCCGTGCCGCCGCACGGTTGTTCTTCATCGCCCAGGAGATCCTGGTCGATCACGCCAGCTATCCGACCGAGCCGATCGCTCGCAACAGCCACAAATTCCGCCCCTTGGGACTCGGCTATAGCAACCTGGGCTCGCTGATCATGTCGCGTGGCATGCCGTACGACTCCGACGCCGCACGCGGGCTGTGCGGATCGTTGACGGCATTGATGCACGGTGAAGCCAACCGCACGAGCGCCGAACTGGCGGGAGTCGTTGGTCCGTTTGACGGCTACAGCGAAAACGAAAAACCGATGCTCGGTGTGATGCGAATGCACCGCGAGGCCGCCGACAAGATCAACGACGAAGGCCCTGCGGATCTGAAGCAAGCCGCCCAAAAGCTGTGGGACGATGTCCTGGAGATTGGCGAACGGTATGGTTTCCGAAACGCCCAAGCGACCGTGCTGGCCCCGACCGGTACCATCAGCTTCATGATGGACTGCGACACGACCGGCATCGAGCCGGACATCGCACTGGTGAAATACAAGCAGCTCGCCGGCGGCGGCATGCTGAAGATCGTCAACCAGACCGTCGCTGCGGCTCTCCAGAAACTCGGTTACACGTCCGATCAAATCGAAGCCATCCTGGCGTTCGTCGATGTCAATGATACGATCGAAGGTGCACCGGAACTGAAAACCGAACACCTGCCGGTGTTTGATTGTGCCTTCACCCCTGCCAATGGGGTTCGGAGCATTTCCTGGCGAGCCCACATCACGATGATGGCCGCCGCCCAACCGTTCCTCTCCGGAGCGATCAGCAAGACCGTCAACATGCCGCAGGACGTGACCCCGTCGGACATCGCCGATGCCTATTACTGGGGTTGGGAACTGGGACTCAAAGCGATCGCCATCTATCGCGACGGCAGCAAACAGTCCCAACCGCTGAACACGTCGTCCGACGAAGGCGAAGAGGCCAACGGCAAGCAAGTGGTCACCAAGACGGTCGAAAAGATCGTCTACAAGCCACGCCGCGAACGGTTGCCCGACACCCGCAGCAGCGTAACGCACAAGTTCACCATCGCCGGACACGAAGGTTATCTGTGCGTCGGTCAATATCCCGACGGACGACCGGGCGAAGTCTTCATCACGATGGCCAAAGAAGGTTCAACCGTCGGCGGCATCATGGACAGCTTCGGCACCGCACTTTCGATCGCGCTGCAATACGGCGTCCCGCTGGAGGTGCTGGTCAACAAGTTCAGCCACACCCGGTTCGAACCGATGGGTCACACCAGCAACAAGGACATCCGCATCGCCAAGAGCGTCGTGGACTACATCGCGCGGTGGCTGGGGCTGACCTTCATGAGCAAGGATTCCAGCATCACCGCCGATCCGCTGCCGACCGCGACCAGCGATCCGATCAACAGCAGCAACGGCCCCGAAGTCGCCGCTGCCGAGTCGTCGATCATGGCGTCCGAGCGAGCCGGCATCCTGGCCAGCTTGAACGGAGGCAACGGCAACGGTCACAAAGAAGGAAACCGACAGGACCAGTTTGCCAGATTCCAAATCGACGCCCCGAGCTGCGATAACTGTGGCAGCATCACGGTGCGGAACGGAAACTGCTACCTCTGTCACAACTGTGGCGCCAGCATGGGTTGCAGCTGATCGGTCCCGCATCGCATTGCCAAACGACGAAAGGCCCACGCGAAAGCGTGGGCCTTTTTTTTGGGGAGGCAACCGGGGGCTCGCGGCCAATAGCGTTACGAACGCATCACCGCGGCTGAAGGCGGTTAG
>NZ_JBFHKV010000874.1:0-3756 GCF_041595215.1 Stieleria sp.
ACGTTGAACCAGTTGAGCGATTTTGTTCGCGGCGATTCGCAATTGAATTTGGTAGCCGTCGGCGGCGACATCCGATTGGCAACACGGCTGATCGTCGACGACTGGCAACCCGGTGAATTGGCGGTCATGCCGACCAAGTCGCTGACCGAATTGACCGACACCGTGTTGAAGATGGGCGATGATGAAATCGTCAAACGATTCGATGCCTCGTTCATCGAAGCCGAAACGTTGGGACCGGCGCTGCTGGCGTATGCGATGTTGGCCAAGCAGTTCCGGCTGGAACACGTCTACGTCAGCGACACCAACCTGCGCGAGGGACTGCTCAAAGACATCGCGGTCGGCGGAAGCTGGACGGCTGAATTTCGCAACCAGATCGTGCGTTCGGCGCTGTCACTCGGACGGCGATTCCATTTCGACGAAATGCACGCCCGCAGCGTCGCCGAGTTAGCGCGAAAACTGTTCGATCAGCTTCGATCGGAGCATTTATTGGACAACCGCCATGAAGTGATCCTTCACGTCGCCGCGCTGCTGCACGAGATCGGCATGCAGATCAATGTCCGCAGCCACCACAAACACTCCCTGTACATCATCAAGTACAGCGAACTGTTCGGACTCTCCAGGAGCGAGTTGTTGCAGGTCGGGCTGATCGCACGATACTATCGCCGGGCGCCACCGCAACCGTCGCACACCGATTACATGTCGCTGGACCGCGAGACGCGGGTGATTGTCAACAAACTGGCGTCGATCCTTCGGCTGGCAACGGCGCTTGATGACACGCGGACCAGTCGCATTCGCGAGATCGAATGCCAGACCGATGGAAAACGCTTGATGATCCACGTCCCGGGCGTCCGGGACGTTTCGTTAGAACAGATCGCGATGAAACAACAAGCCGGTCTGTTCCGTGACGTGTTCGGCTTGTCGGTCGTGCTGCGAGCCGGTGAGACTTAAGCCTCAGGCTCCGCAGCCGCAGCTGCATGCACAGGTTTGCTGAACCGTCTTCATCACGGTGCAGGGGACCTGTTTTTCAACCGTGTAGGGAACCTTGACGGTGCAGGTGCGGGTTTCTTCGACGTTGACGGTTTCCGGCACGCAAGCGGTGACCATCTTGGTCTTCTTGCGATATTCCATCGTCTTGTAGGGATGCTTGATGGTCTTGGTTTCCGTCTTCGTGAAGTACTCCTTCACCTTGCGCGTTTTCTTGATCGGCACAGAGATGCAGACTTCACACGTGTAAGGTTCTTCGACACAGACTTCCTTCATCACCGTGACTTCCTTGGTGACTTCGACCGGGTTGGGGCACCAGACTTTCTTTTCGGTGCACTTGCATCCGCCGCAGGAATCGGTGGCCACCATTTGCACTTCCCAATGCCCCTGGTCTTCGATGCAGGTCTTGGTTTCGGTCACGGGCACGCACTCGGTTCGCTTGCGAATCTTCGTGACGGTGTCCTTGCCGGGGACCATGATCGTGTATTCTTGATCGACCCAGCGGAACTTGGGCGTTTTGACTTCGATGACCTGCTCGTCAACTTTGTCGACACACACCAGCGCGTTGTATTCGTAGGGAACTTGTTTCTCGACCGTGATTGTCTTGGGAACCAGCACGGTTTCGACGCGTTGTTCTTCGCGATAGCAGGTTTGCGTGACGGTCTTCATCACGGTGCAGGGCACCTGGACCGTTTTGGTGCAGACGCCGGACCCCTTGCATTTGGCACAATCGTCACAGGCGTTTGCGGTTCCGACCAGTAAGGCGGTTGCGGCGACCAGTCCGCCCCAGAATTTTGCGGCTAACATTTCGGTTGAACTCCCCCGAGTCTTCGATCTTGTGGTTTCATTGCCGCACCCGGATACGCTGGATTGTGCGGATTCGAAGTAAACCTAGGTCGATCGTGGGGGGAGTCAAATCAACAATGTTGACTTTTGGCAACATTGTTGCAAATGATCACAGCTCGCCGATTCCCAACAACAGATCGTCCAGGAAACGCTCTTCATCGTCGGTGTCGCCAAAGACGCTGTCAACGGCGGGGATCCATCCGGACGCCGCACTCGCCTCCCCTTCGCCACCGGTGTCGCTGTTCTTGGCCAGTTCGTTGATCACCATCAGGGCATCGGACGGTTCGATCGCTCCATTTCCGTTGACGTCCATGCTGCGGTTGGCCGCGCTCAACAATTGCTCGCCCGACGCGTCACTGTATTGCATCCGAGCGACGTGGTTGATGATGATCAATGCGTCTCGCGCGGAAACCAAACCGTCTTGATTGACGTCGGCGGGATCAAAATCCTGGTGGCGTGTCTTCGGCTGGGAATTGTTGGTGTTGGCGACCAACGACGGGATCTGGCTCAGTTCGGTCACCGCCAGCAACGGAGCCGGATTGGGGCGAACCGGAACGAAGGGCAACAAGAACGGGTTGTTGGGGTCGGCAAAGTTGACCGAGCCGGCGGGCAGAATCACTCCGCGTAGCCAGGTCAAGACATCCTTGACGCCACCGCCATCTTCAAACGCTTCGCAGCTGATAATGTTATCGACACCGAGCTGAACGCAGACGTCACCAGGGGTGAGACTGGTTTCGCTGCCCCCATTGAGCACCTCGCCGTCGGTGATCAACGGCGTGTCGCTGCCGAAGTCCTGGTCACTGATCAGCACATCGTTTCCGGCGCCACCGAACAGAAAATCGACACCCGGACCGCCGGTCAGCAAGTCTTGGTTGAATCCGCCATAAAGCGTGTCGCTGCCCTCGCCGCCGTTGAGCGTTCCCAGGGTCGGCGTTTGTGTCGAAATCTGGTCATCGCCGCCGTTTCCGTCGATGCGGACCAATTCGACGTTGGCGATTCCGAACGGTTCAAGCTGTGCGTCGCCGGATTGACCGACGGTGATCAAGTCCGCGTCGTTGCCGCCGATGACTTCGAATTTGTCGGTTCCGTTGCCACCGTCAAAGGTCAACAACTGGGCGGTCCCGGTGATTTCGATCGGAATGTCACTGGTGACGGTCAAGATGTCGTCTTGTGTGCCGGAGACGATATCGATCGACTCGATGCCCAGCGTTTCGAACACTTCGTTGCCCGTCGTGGCTCGGGGCGTGCCGGGAGTCGTGGTTGCCAAGACACCCTGCGAGGCCGCGGTGATGACGTACCGCAAGTCCAGCGACTCGGTGGCACTGCCGGCGAGCAGGTTGACGCGGTCGCCGGTGGCGATGCCCGGTACGCTGCCTTCGACCGGGAATCCACCGGCGTTGGTCACGCCTTGGGTCACCGAGTTCGTGCCCGCCGAGTTGGTTCCGCCGTCGAGGAACAATTGGCGGGTCGCTGCGACCGCGTCGTTGCCCAGCGGGTCGTTGTTGATTCGCCCCAGGTATCCGGCCGCGTCGGCACCGGACGCGTTAAGATTGATCGTGTCGTCGCCGGCGTCTCCGTTCAAGTCAACGATCGTGTTCAAAAAGACTTCGTTGACATTCAGCGTGTCGTCGCCATCTCCGGCCGCGACATTCACGACCGCGGATCCGGTGCGAGTCGGCGGGGCGGTTTCGAACAGCAAATCGACGCTGTCAATGTCGGCTCCCAAATTGACTTGCAACCCGGCCTGGTCACCGAGCGATGAGATGGAAACGGCATCGGAGCCCGCTTCGGTATCGATCACCGTGACGCTTGGGTCGTTCGGCGGAGCGACGCTCAAGCCGCCGGTCGAAGCGACGCTGACGACATCGGCGTTGTCGCCGGTCGCGATCTGGCTGATCGAACCCGCCCCGGTCGATGTGATCGTCA
>NZ_JBFHKV010000875.1:0-3741 GCF_041595215.1 Stieleria sp.
CCGTAAAGGAACTTTCACCCACAAAGCCAGAAGCTACAAGGTGGATCAGTGCACCCCCTCCGTATCTGGAATCCGATTCAGTGGGAAGGACCAGTCTGCACGCTGGTTGACTAAAACCCTGCGTGGGCGGCGCCGTGCAGCTCGGCGAGTTCCGCGTCGGTCAGCCCCGCGATCCTGTCGGAATCAAACAGATGATCACGGGTCAGATGCGTTCGAAAGGTCATGCCACTGACGAGCGCCTCTTGGATCTCCACTTTCGCAAGCCAGACCCTGATTTCCCGGGTCGTCAGACTGCGCAGCCATTGGCTCGGTGGTCGACCATGACGGCCGCGCCGCTCATCACTCGAACGACCGGCGTCACTTTGCGAGCGGTCGCCGAATTCGACCGGCATTGTTTCGGGGTCTTGAATTTCAAAGACCAGATCGGCCAGCGAGGGTTTCAACGTAACCTGTCGATCCTGCCATGAATCGATCGCCACCAAGGGGCGTTTCAACCGTTTGCGATCGGCCGGGATCAAGATCACGTCGGGCACCAGGCTTTCGTCGAGGTACCCGGTTTGCCCGGTGTAGGCGTTTCCCGTTTCCCGGTGGATGGGAATGGTCACGCCGGTGGTTTTCCAGACGCCGCGGACGAGGTTCTCACGTTCATACCAACGCCAGGACGCGTTGTGCGCGATCGACCAGTGTTCGGCCAGTGACTCTCTGACGACCCCATCGGACGGACTCGGATTGTTGGGAAGCAAGTCGATTCCATCGCTTCCGGCAATCGACGTCGCCACCGCAGTCAGATCATCGAGCGCACCGACCGTGATCCGCTCGCCGAGCGAGAGCGCTGCGAAGCCGAGCCAAAAGGCAAAGCGTCGCCGAGAATTGATGCCGGTGGTGGAATTCATCAGGGGAGGCCCGTGTGCTAAGGCAACGGGCGATTCATGAAGGGTCGTTTGCTCTGGCCGAGGCCCGTAGGCCCCACGTCAAACGGCTGATCATCAATTGACATCAGCCGGTTCGCGCCAGCGTGAGGCCGCCGCGTCGTTGAGGTTCATAGAGCAGGCGTCGCGATGAAGGATTCGTCGGAAACGGTCCTCAAGCGTCGCGTGCAGAGGCATTCACCACCGGTGGGTGACGTCCGCAATGGGCTGACCGCTACAACCGCTGTGACCTGAACGGGAATTGAGGACCAGGATCCGATCACCACCAGCGGAACGTCCACCGAAAATTCTCGACGGCGTTGTCCTTTCGGGGTGACATGCGAGCCGCGTCCCGACCGATTTCGGCGCAAAAGGTGACGAAGCGGTGTCGTTATTTCTTGTGGGGACAGTCAAAATGTCAGAGACTGACTGGTGCTGCCGATCGTCATGGCGCTGCCGAATCCCCAGGAGTCTGTTTTGAATCGTATCCCCGTCGCGGCCGTGCTGATCGTCTTGGTCGCGCTCGGCAGCATGGTCTCAAGGCACGCCCCACCCGCCGTCGCTCCCACCGTACAGGCGGCCGAGCCCACGTATGTTGGTCGTCGAGTCTGCTTGGAATGTCACAGCGAGAACCATCAGCTGCACAGCCACCATGGCCACGCCACGACCTTTCGCAGCACCAAGGATCCCGAGGTCGCCAGCAAGTTCGTCGGCAAGTCGTATGACGCCGGGGAACCGTTCGGCACGTACACCTACCACGCCGACGATCAAGGCTTGTTCGTCCGCATCCCCGAGAAGTTTGGGGATCAGCCGTTTCGCCTGGAGTACGCGCTCGGTCACAAGTCGATGACGCTGCTGTCCTTGTTGCCCGACCCGGACGAAGGAACGGTGGCGTTGGAGCATCGAGTGTCTTGGATGGCGGCGGCCGACTCATTGGGCAAAACGCCCGGCCAACATGACGGCATTCCGGAAACGGCGGCCGAACTATTCGGTCATCGTCACGAAGGTCGAATCATGCGCAAGTGCGTGTACTGCCATGTCACGACCGGCGAGATTGTCGACCAGCAGATTGTCGACCTGACTGCCAACGTGAACTGCGAGAAATGTCATGGGCCGGCGAGCGAACATGTTCGTCTAGCACGAGCCATGAAGACACCTCCGCCATTCTCCGTCGGGCGCACCGATTGGGATGCCGAATCGGAGCTGCAACTGTGTGGCGATTGCCATCGGATGCCGCGTGACATCTCGCGAAAGCAATTGCGTGAGTACCCGGATCTGTTGGCCCGTTTTCAACCCGTCGGTCTGCTTCGCAGTGAGTGTTTCGTGCAATCCGACGGACAACTCAAGTGCACGACGTGTCACAACCCCCATCAAACCATTTCAGCAACGACTCCGCGGGAACACGAACAAAACTGCCTTGCCTGTCACGCGGAGATGTCGGAGACCAATCAGGCCGCTGCGTCGCATGTGGTCTGCCCGGTTTCACCGAAAACGGGATGCATCGAGTGTCACATGCCGGCGCTGAAGTTAGACGGATTGGGCGACGGCTTTCACGATCATTGGATCCGCGTGCGCGACGACAAATGAAATCGACACCCAACCTTGCTGCTGGTCTGCTGTGCGTCACCGTGTTGCTACTCGTCGGCTGCCGCAACGATGCGGCGACGATCGAAACTGGCCAAACAAGTTCCAACCCTGCGACGGACGCGCCGGGCGTCGCAGACGTTGTGGTCTCGCCTGGCTCGACCGATCGAGTTCCCGAAATCGATCGCTCGCCTCTTGAGCCGACGGGCGATCCGGCGAGTGAGTCGACACCGGCGTCGGCTGCCGTGGACGAACCACAGTTAGAGCCTGCGGAATTGCATGAAGCGGCATTGACGGCGCTCGAATCGGATGATTTAGATCGCGCGTTTGCGTTGGCCCGCAAGGCGACCTCGGCGGCACCGGACGATCCACAATCCACGTTCTTGATGGCGCGAGTGCTGGCCGAGCGCAATCGGTTTCCCGAAGCCGTCAAGATGCTCGATGACTTGTTGGTCGAGCTGCCCGACGCCCGATTACCCATTTATGGGCAGACCGCAGATTGGTTGGTCCTGCAAGGCCGCTATGACGAAGCGGAAAAACGTTACCGCGAGGTTTTAAAAGAAGTCCCCGACGCCAGCATGGCTCAACGAACACTCGCGCAACTGCTGTTGCGCCAAGGGCGTCGATCGGAAGCGGCCACGTACCTTCGTCAGTTGTGTCAAAGCGGTGTCGTTGAACCCTCCAACCTCCGGTCGCTGTTGCGGCTGGCTTATCCGTTTGCCGCAGACGCCAACAGCGAGGAGCTGGAACCGATCGGTCCGCAGGGCCGAGCGAGATTTGAAATCAGTCAAGGCAACTGGCAAGACGCATTGCAGACGCTCAAGCAGGCCGATTCAAACGATCCAGATTTTGATGCGGTCGTTGGACGTATTCACGCCCAATTGCACCTTCAAGGACAGGACAGTGAAGCGCTCACCCGATGGGCGCAATCGTCGCGGTCGACGCCGAACGATGCATCGGATTACTGGTTCGCGATGGCCGCCCATCATGCCGATCAGGGTGAGCATCAAAAAGCGGTCCGGTGTCTTTGCAACGCCATCATGCGCGACCCGACCGATGCGGCGTCCTATCGGCTGATGGCTGAATCATTCCATGCATTGGACTTGGCTGACCGAGCCGCCGAAGCATCCCGCCGCGCCGAGCTGATCGCCGAGACGCATCAGATCGGCGAGCAAATGGCTTCCGATCCAGACATCGACCTCGACCAGGTCTCGCGTTTGGCCGAGTTGTTGGACGAACTGGCTCGTCC
>NZ_JBFHKV010000876.1:0-3729 GCF_041595215.1 Stieleria sp.
ACGAGGTAAATGCCGTACACCAGCGACGGTTGACTCTCAAAGATTGCTGGCCCCGGTGTGACATTCTTCATCAACAACACCCCGATCACGATCGCCGTGATGGAATCACCGGGAATGCCAAACACCAACGTCGGTATCCAACCTCCGGCCAAGGCAGCACTGTTGGCCGTTGTGGCGTCTCCGATCGCATCGATCGATTCCCGATCCGCCTTCGAACCACGGCCGCGTTTGGCCGCGGCGAATGTGACCCACGATGCGATATCGGCGCCGGCGCCAGGCAGCATCCCGATCAAGACTCCCATCAAGCTCGACCGGACCGTGCCCGATCGGCGTTTGACCAACCGAGTCACCAATGCCGACCGTGAAGCCCCGATGATCGTGCCGAATGATACCGCCGGTGCAACGGCACACGCCCCGCTGTCACCTCGCTTGGCCTGTGAAAGATTCGCAAACACTTCCGACAACCCGAACAGACCGATCATCGCCGGGATGAACGAGATCCCTTGATACAGCGCCACGGAATGAAAGGTGAATCGCGGTTCAAGATGCACCGCGCTCAGGCCGACCGTGGATAACAAGATCCCAAGGATCAGACTCAACATCGCTTTCCACCGAGCCCCCGCCGGTACCACCAACACACAGCAACTGAGTCCGATCAAGTACAACCAAAAGTACTCGGTGACAGAAAACCAGCTCGCGACCGCTGCGAGTTGGCTGCCCAGCACCATCAAGAGGATCGCCCCGATGATGCCGCCGATCACGCTGCACGTCAGCGAGACCGACAAGACTTGCTGTGCCAGCCCCTTTTCCGACAACCGATACGCTTCATCGGCATAGGCGGCCGACGCCGGCGTGCCCGGGATTCGCAACAGAACCGTCGGAATGTCTCCCGCAAAGATCGCACAGGCGACCATGGTCACGATCGCACCGATCGCCGCCACCGGATCCAACCAGTAGGCAACGGGAACAAACAAGGCCACGGCCATCGTGGCCGTCAATCCCGGGATGGCACCGACAAAGATCCCATAGAACGCCGCGGCGACGATGATCAGCCAAACATCGACGCGGCCGAAAACATCACCGGCTGCTTGTAACAGTGCAGGATCCATGTCACCAACCCAACCAGCCCCAGGGAAGGGGAACGCCGAGTACGACCGCGAAAACGTGATACAAGCTCGGAATGGTCACCACGGTCACAGCCACGGCGAGGCGCCATCCGACTCGCAACATCAGCAACATCGCAAGCAGCATCACGCCTGCGGAGATCACGTAGCCGAGCGATTCACAAAGCACAATGAACAGACCAACGGCCGCAGCGAATCGCAACAACGCGTGATAATCAATCGCCAAGTTTTCGGCCGCTGCTGCGTTCGCCTCCTCGTTCAGCGTCGACCTGGAGACGCCCCATCCAAACGCACCGATGACGATTCCCAGCGCGGCAAGGATCGATGGAAGAAAGTAAGGGCCGATCGCTAATGACTGTGTTGGCTTCATTTGTGGCTGATTCAAAATCTCGCCAAAGTCCGCATCGGTCTGCGTCAGAAACGCTTCAAACTGATCCCCGTCGGCGACCGCGACCTGGAATCCAGACGCCGCCATGAACTGACGAAACTCGTTGCTATTGGCGACGTTCAAAACCGCCTGCCGCATCTTCGTGACGCGATCCTCCGGAACACCTTTGGGAAACAGCAGCCCCCGCCAGGCCCCGATCGACCAATCAATGCCCTGCTCGGCAAAGGTCGCGACCTCGGGCGCCGCCGGACTTCGCTCCCTGCTCATCACCCCCAAGCATCGAATCTCTCCGGCATCGATCAATCCGCGCGCTTCGGGGATGGAGCAGCACACGATCTCCAACCCACCGGCCATCATCTCCTGGAGCGAAGGTGCCGCTCCGTTGATCGAAACCCAGGTCACCGATTCGCTCGGTAGATCGCTGCGGTCCAACCAACCCAACAATGCGAGGTGCCAAATCCCGCCGGCTGCAGTTCCCGACGCCCGCAAGGATTCCGTTGATTGACGCAGCTTGGCCTCCAGATCCCGCAGCGATTGCCAAGGAGAATCTGCGGACACGAAGATCGCTGCCGAATCTTGGTTGATCATCGCCAACGGCTCAAAGCGATCGGGCGTGATCGGGCACAGGCTGCGCCAATGCAACATGTTTAGCTCCACCGTGGCCATGGTCACGGTGTATCCGTCGGCAGAAGCGGTGGCACCGCGTGTGTGTCCCGTCACGCCCCCGCCGCCCGTGGCGTTGACCACATTGACTGGCACACCGAGCTCGCTCTCAAGCTGCACCGCAACTTGTCGCGACACGCGATCCGTACCTCCCCCGGCCGACCACGGACAAATCAACGTGACCGGTCGGAAGGGCCATTCTTCACGGCGGTTGCACCCGACGGCCGCAAGGCACGCGACCAGCCAAACGATTGGGCAGATGAATTTCATTCCGTTTCCAGCGGGCCCGATGCGTCACTGACGATCTGGCGCAGCTTGGCCGAATCGCTGACCAACTCTCCCGCCGCGACATCCTCTTCACGAAACGTCGCCATCAGAATGTGGCGTTCACCCGTTCGACTGAAGTCATAGATGATGCGGATGGTCCCGTCGGCGGCTTGCTGTCCATCGGGATACGAGACCTGATTGCGTTCGTCCAGCAACAGACCGCCGCTCCAGGTCTGACCATCGTCGTCGGACAGGAACGCGGTCAGGTGGGATCGCCCGATCCGCTTGTCGACGGGCCCATGTTTGACTAACAGCAGCTTGCCAGAATTCAATCGACGGATGAAGAATCTGGCGCTGGGGTGGGCGATGTTGGAAGGAGCCAATTCTGGCCAGGTGCGTCCGCCGTCGGTGGAAACACTTTCGCCGATCCCGTACCGCGTCCGCGCCAACATCCACAGCGATCCGTCGCGTCGCTCAATCAACATGTGTTCGTCAAAGGCACGGTCTTTTTCTGGGACGTTGCAACCGCCCCGCAAGGTCCACGTCGCCCCTTCGTCATCGGACACGATCACTCGGGCGCTGTGATCGGTCTTCCGCCACGTCGACGCCGGTAGCACCCATTCGCCCGACGACAAGACGAGCGGTTTGCACATCATGACTCCATCGGTGACCCGTTCGGGCGCCTCGTATTGCGGCCGAGCGTCATTCGGATTCGTGATCGTCAAAAACCAGACCCCGGCGATGGTACCTTCGTGCCCGATGGCCTGAGCCCATGCCAGACGCAGTTTACCGTCCGGGGCCATCCACAGTTCCGGGTCGTAAGCTCGAACCGGACCGGCTTCGTCAGGATCCACCACCAGCACTTCGGTCCACGTTTCGCCATCGTCGTCGCTCGTGCTCAGCACGACGTAGTTATTCTGGTCTTCGCCGGGCGTGACACCGGCGTACCAGGTTGCCCACAATCGACCACCGGGAGCAATCGCCAGACTCGGAATCCCTTGAAACGCGCGGTTGTTCGGGGAATAAATTGGCTTGTCCGGTCGCACCACGGCCGGAGGTTTCAAAAACAGATCGCCATCATCGGCGACCGCCGAAATGGTCGGCAAACAGAACAGACAATTCAGCGCGGCAAGGCGAATCAAACGGCTGAGCATCAGGCATCCCGTAGTAAGTCAATGAAGTCTTCGTCATAGCGTGCCAAACCCTTGGCACGATTTCGCAGACGCAACAGTGTAGCAAGAACGAATGGAAGCGACCGAGCCGTCTAAGTCGCGTGCCCTACTCACC
>NZ_JBFHKV010000877.1:0-3724 GCF_041595215.1 Stieleria sp.
AACGCCTCTTCGAGTGCCAGGCTGATGCGGATCGCTTCGGTCGCATCGCAAATGGCCAATCCCGAAGTGGTCCGTTGGACCAAGTCGACGAATTGGGGGATAAGATTGATGTCGCTGCGCAAATGAAACGTTAGCTCGGCGTCGGAAAGACAACGGACGACGCCGCCATAGGGATGGACGGCTTGCTTGAGCATCAGCACTTGCCGGACGGTATCGGACAGTCGTTCGGTCAACTGTAATTTAGGGACAAAGCTCGCCGCGCCGACTTCTAACGCTTCGATGGCATTGGTGGCCGACCCCATCGCCGTCATCACGATCACCGGAATTTCCGGCCGGTCCTGGCGAATCCGACGGACCAATTGCAAGCCATCCATTTCCGGCATCATCAGATCGGTGACCACCAAGTCGGGGGCTTGCTGTTGGATCGATTGCATCGCCTCGACGCCGTGTCCGGCAAAGCGAAGGTCCAGATCGTGATGATTCGACAAGATCCCCTGGACCAGTGTCTGATCGACACGTGAATCGTCCACGACCAAAATAGTTGTCATCGTCAATCTGTGCGTTTCAGGATCTCGATTGTGAACGTCAGGATGGCCCCGCTCTCCAAGTGGGCGGTCCCCACTGCCCTACCGGGCGGTCGACGGCATTGTTTAGTCTATCGATCTGCACGGTCGGGTGCGGGCGTGGTGGCCCGATCAGCGGGCGGAAATCAAGAATCGCCAACCGCTTTTCCCCGGGGGATTCCCGCTTCCCGGATGACGCCGCGGACTGCCAATGCGGCGGGGCATGAGGGCCCTCATCTGGCCCCCTGCTGATGGATCGCCGGTTAGTTGACAGCAGCGTTGAAGTAATCAATATTAGAAGTCCTCGATTCCACCCGTCCGCTTTGGTCTGGTTACTGGAGACGACCAAAGGATGGAAGAAATAAACATTAAATCCGTGGGCCGATTTGAGCTGAAACAATTGCTCAAACGTGAAGGGCGTCAGTCCGTCTATTTGGCGTATGACCCACATCTGGATCGCAAGTTGACGGTCCGAATCGCCGATTTCTCCGGCTTGGATGCACAGGTCCGCAGCGACTTTGATGCCCGTGCACACGCCCTGGCGGGGCTGCGGAACGCGCATCTGTCGGCCGTTTTAGATTTCGGCCAAACCGACGGCGTGGATTACCTGGCGACGACCCTCGTCGAAGGTCCGAATCTACGCGAAATCACCGCCCAAAACGCGACGGTCGAGCCGAAGCAAGCCGCCCTGATCGAACCCCGGCAGGTCGCCCTGCTGGTCGGAAAGCTTGCGTTGGGTGTCAGTCAAATGCACGCGGCCGGCTTGGTCCACGGATACCTTTCTCCCGAATGCGTGGTGCTGGAAAAGAACGGCGAACCGGTCATCGCGGATCTCGGGATGCCCGGGATGCTGTTGTCCGAAGAGGACGAGGACTCGGCGGACTTTCGCAACGAGTTTGCCGCCCCCGAGGTGTCGGTCGGATCCGGTGACGCGATCCGGCCGCAGTCGGATGTCTATTCCCTGGCTGCCATCGGATTCTTCGTGCTGACCGGTCACGCGCCCCAGTCCGCCGAGGAAGTGTTCCAGACTGCGCTGTACGAGGGATTGGACAGCGGTGCGGCCGATCAGTTCAAAACGACCTTCGCCAAGGCATTGTCGTTCGGTGCCAGCGAGCGTTATGCGTCGGCACGTGAATTAGCCGAGGCGATGGAAAGCCTGTTTCGGGTGACCCCACTGACGCAGCCGCGCGAGACGAAGTCGGCCGAAGAGGTCGCTTTCGACGAAGTGACGGAATCGGAATACGAACAATTCGATCTGCAGGAAATCGAAGGCGCCCATGTCGTGCATCTTCACGATGCCAGCGTGCTGTCGACCGAATCACTGGTGCAGACCAAGCATGAATTGTTCGCGATGGTGGAGAAATGCGATCCGAAACGATTGATCGTCAATTTCGCTTCCGTTCGGTTTTGTTCGTCCGAAACCGTCGGAATCCTGATTCAGCTGCACACCGAACTCAAGCCCCGCGACACCCGTCTGTATCTATGTGGGATGCGTGAATCGATTCGAGAGGTGTTCCGGGTGCTAAACTTGGATGGAACGGTCTTCGAAATCCGCGGCACCGTCACCAACGCACTCAAGAGCGCCGAATGATTCGACCTTCGCGATGACGGAGCGTGGTTTCACCACGCCGCTCGGATTTGCATTTCTGTCGATCGATCAACGTGTCTCTGGATGATGGGAACTCAACCAAGCGAATCGGCTGCAGCGGGCGGGGACCGATTTCTGATTCTGGTCGTCGAAGATTCTCTCGTTGATGCGATGGTCGTGCGAGAACGAATGGAACGCGACGGGCGTTTTAACGTCACGCACGTTGCGACCTTGGCAGAGACGCTTGAGCGGTTGTCGCAAGGTGTCTTGCCCGATGCGGTGATCCTGGATTTGAACCTGACCGATTCGGCGGGGCTGGAGACGTTTTGTCGGATTCACGATCCGTTTCCCAATCTACCGATCATCATTTTGACCGGCGATCACGATGAGTCGCTGGGGATCAAGGCGATGCGGTTGGGCGCTCAGGACTATGTCGGTAAATCCAATTTGGACGGACAGGTCTTGGTTCGATCGCTGCTCTACGCGATCGAGCGACACAAGCGGCGAATGGTCGAGCACCGCCAACGGGCGGTGGACCGTGAGCTGCAGTTTGCCAAACAGATCCAAGAGTATTTGCTGCCCAATGATTCACCGGAGATCCCCGGGTTCGACGTCGCGGGCCGTTGTGTCGCAATCGATTCGACGTCGGGAGATTTCTTTGATTTCATCGACCACGGGGACGGCAAATGGGACATCGTTCTAGCCGACGTCTGCGGACACGGGATCGGCCCGGCCATGATCACCGTCGGCACCCGTCGTTTGTTGAGATCGACCGCCGAACTGTATGAAGACGTAGGCCAACTGGTCACGATTGCCAATCGTGGAATTTGCGAAGACACGTTCCAATCACTCTTCGTCACGCTGTTCTTTGCCAGACTCGACTCCAATGCGATGCGATTGACTTACGTCGGTGCAGGTCATCTGGGGTTCTTGATCGACTCCGATGGCAAAGTCGCTGAGTTGAGAACGCGTGGGATTCCGACCGGGGTCGATCCGGACTACACCTACCAAGTGGACGGATCGGTCGAGCTTTCGGCCGGGTGCATCGTGTTGCTGATGACCGACGGGATCTGGGAAGCCCGCGGAGACGATCACGTTGCGTTCGGGAAAGAACGCGCCGCCGAAGTGGTTCATCGCAACCGCAGCAAACCGGCTTCGGAAATCGTCGCCGAATTGATCTCCTCGGTGACGTCCTTTTGCCATCCCCATCCGATCAAGGACGACATGACGGCCGTGGTGATCAAATCGTTTTGACGCCCGCGGTGCTGGGCAGCGTCAGCGAGAATCGGGCTCCTCCCAGTTCACTTTCGGTCACGCTGACCCCGCCTCCGTGCCGCTCGGCGATGCGTTTGACCAACGCCAAGCCGAGTCCTGTGCCGGTCTGGTCCCCTTTCGAATCGGTTCCGCCGGTGAGCCGCTGAAACGGTTCAAACACCGTTTCACGATCCTCGGGCGCGATGCCGCCTCCGTCATCGTCGATGCGGATGCAAAGTTCGTGGTCGGATTCGTCCGCCGACACAACGACTTTCGATGCGGCGTATCTTCCGGCGTTGCTGATCAGGTTGCCGATCGC
>NZ_JBFHKV010000878.1:0-3722 GCF_041595215.1 Stieleria sp.
GACGAGTCCTCTTTCGTCGGCATATTGGCAGGGGACTCGTTGCCTCGTCCACTACCCGAAACGCAGTGGACTCGTCGCCTCGTCCACTACCGCCTACCCGAAAACCAAGGTGCGGCGAAATACTAGTGCTTGACCAACCGGGCGCCTTCAAAGGTTTCTGCCTGGGGAAAACCGAGTAACCATGTTGCGTCGATCACGGCTTGCCCGGCGAAGTCGGACGATTCGAGTAGCTGCGATGGAGCCGTTTTGAGTTTGCCTTCGGTGTCCACGTACGCCTTGACCAGGTACTCGCCCGCGGCCAGCGGAAACGCATCCTCGGCGACCTCTTGTTCCGGACTGAGGTTCGACGCGATCAATAACAACGCTCCGTTGACCATCGCTCTGGGGGTCACGACCGATTGCGTGAATGCGACGGGATCGTCAGACCAATTGCCTGACGGATCTTTGGCGTGAACGAACAGTTGGACGACGGAGCCCGGTTTCCAATCCGCCGGCGTCCCTTTGACCCGCAAGATCCGCTGGGTCGGGATCCAGTTGTCCGAGGGTAATTCGTCAGCCGTCGCATATTGGTCGCCGACCACCGCGGCGTAGTCTTCCAGCCAACCGACAAACAGCTTGTAGGAGTGGTCATCGACGTGCATCTTGATGCCTCCCATGTGGGAGACGGGGTCGGTCGAAGACGGCTTGCCCAGAGTGCCGTCGTCCTGCTTGGGCGGCAACTTGGCCGTCGGCTTGAGTACCAACAGGCTCTTGGCCGGATCTTTCAAGTTGATCAACGGGTATCGTTTCCCATCTTGCTTGCGGCTGCTGGCGACCAATGCCGCGAGCGTCGCTTCGGGGGTTTCGCGAAACAGATTCATCCGGGCGCCATAGGTTTTGACGAGTTCACCGTGACGCTCGGCCGGCTTTTGATGCTTCGGATTGTCGGCGTCAATTTCATCAGGCGTGTGACAGGGGAAACAACGCATCCGCTGCGACCAAACGTTTCGAGTGAAGGCTTCCAGCACACGACTCTTGCGGGCATGGCGAACGACTTCCAAAGGTTTGTCCGGTCCGACCGCCGCGAGTTGCTCGGGCGCCGAGCGTGAAACCAGAACGGGGTCACTGCAACAGGCTTTGATCCACGCGGAGAACGCTTCGTATTCGGCCTGCCGCGTTTTCGCGTGAATCCGCTTGGCCAACGGATCAGAATCTTTTTCGCCCATCTGAATCAGTGTCAAAATCTTTGACCGTTCGGGAGCCTCCACATCAACCAAGCCGTCCGCCCGCAGCGCGAGGAACGTGTCGGTGTGTGAGGGCAGGATGTAGTCCTTGATGTCGACCGACGACAGGTGGCATTGCACACAACTGGACGGATTGGGCGAGCGAAAGATCGGCATGATCCGTTCTTCGAACAACTGCAGCGCCGTCGTCGGCTCGGATGCCTGGACCATTGCTAATGGAGCCGCCGCGCTGGTGACGGCAACAACCAGTGTCAAGAAAGTCAGCCGAATCCGCGCGGGGAATGATCGTTTCGTCATGATCGTGCTCGAATGGATGGTTCGATGATGAGGTCGCAGGACACGACCGTGTTTGTGCAGGATGTCGAGGTGATTCAAATCGAATTGGATTGTATCGTGCCGCGGCCCGTTGTCCGCAATAGAATCGACAGATCCAGGGAACACTTTGTCTAATTGCCGCGGACGTGGGCGATGGCGCGTGGGATCACCCCCGACTGACCGGGGGTGCTTTCGAAATGTGGACTAATGGCGAGGATTCGCCCTTCGCCATACCGAGCGAAGACGATTGCCGGGGCACCGATCATGGTGTTCTTCTGCGGCTCGTAAATTCCGTTCTCGGTACGGAAGAAGGCCCACGGTTCATACCCCGGCAACGAATCGTTGTCTCCCGGTGAAAGGATCGGACCGTTCTGGTACTGAATCGATTGCGTTCCGGAGACGCCCAGCACCTGCGATGCACGGTCGGTCAGTTCGACGGCGACATCGGTGGCGGGGCCGCGATACCACATCGATTTGCGTCCCTTGCCGGGGATCTCCACCGTCTTGTTGAACACCGCGGCATTCATCAGGTTCAACGACCAGGGATAGTGCGACGAGCAGAGGTAGGCGCCGGCGCAGATTCCCACAACGCCCCCGCCATCGCGAATGAATTGGCGGACGTGATCGCGTCCGGTCGGGCCGATCGCCTTGCCTTGTTTGCTTCCCGAGCCGCCGGGGAACACCAGAACATCGAATTGATCCAACACGCCTGGTCGCATGTCGTGCCGACCGACCTGTCGAACCAGCAGCCCCGGCCGACCCTCGAGAACCTTCATCACCTTCGCTTCGTTGGCTCCCGAATCATCGAACAACGCCACGTTCGTGATCCCGCGTGCCGGTTGCGGTACCAAACGATCGACGCAGTCCTCTGAAATCATGCCGATCGACTGCAGTGCGGTCGAAACCATCCGCCGATGCTGTCGCGTTCGCAGCGAAAGGGGTTGATCTTTGAACGTCGTTTCAAAGATGAAACTCACGGCGCCGAGTTGTTCGTGACACGCTCGGGCCAGGCTGCCGACCGCGGGACCGCTTTTCGCCAACAGGTCGAAATGACGTTGCGGATCGACGTCCGCGTTGACGGCTTGCTGGATCCGCGTGGCGAAATCACGCTGGCTGGGAAAGGCGATCACACTCGAACCGACCGAGTCGGCGTTGAGGCGATGGAAATCGAATCCCTCGTGAAGATCGAAAACCCAGTCCGGCTGGTGACGCGTGATGAACTCCCAGATCGCTCGGGTGTGCTCGGTCAACGCGTCTTCACGCTCGGAGGTGGGAAAGCTGCGATTGAGATCGCGGCGTCGACGATCGTTCCGATGGTCCGGTGACCAACGGATGTTGGCTGCCAGACCCAGCCGATTGATCTGTGGCATGACGACGAGCTTTCCGCGTCGGATGGGCCAATGTCGAATTTGCTCGGCTGCTCGGAATCCCGCCGGTTCATTCCCGTGCACGCCGCCTGTGATCAACACCGTCGGGCCGTCGTGACCGCTGTCGATGACATGCCAGGGTGTTTCCCAAGTCGTGCCCGTGCCCAGCGTTCCGGAGGTGGCGGTTTGCGGCTGAGTCGATGTCGCAGATTGGGCGTGCGCCCGTGTGTCGCTGCCCGAACCGAACGCGAGTGCGGAAACGAGAAACAAGACCACGGAAACGAAACGGGATGCGAAGCGACGCGATGATCTTGGTGTGGTCATGGTGGCGTGTCTCGATCGCGCTGGTGAATGGGATTTAGGGACTCGCGGCTTGTTGATTTCATCGCTGTTGGCGACTGCCCACCGACGCGGCGAGACCAAGTATAAATGGCACGTCCGCTCCGTGTTCATTCAGCCAGCCCCTTCACGTGGTCATCATGCAATCCCTGTCGTTTCGTCCCTTCTTCATCGTCTGCACACTTATTCTGGCGGGCAATTCGCCGGCCCAAGACCAAGTGGGCCAAGCGACCCGATGGCAGTACTCCGCGGATCAACTGCGACCGTTCTGGAGGGGTGATGTCGTCGAACAGGAATCCGTGTTGCTCGTGCGAGATTCCGAGTCGGACGAAGCTCGCGGTTCGTTGCTGTTTCCGATTCGCGAAATCCTCTCGGTGCGCAGCTCATCGGGTGACATCACATATCAACAAGGCGTTGACTATCGATTCGTCCCCGGGACTCGTGAGATCGTGATCCCGGTGGGGTCACGTGTGGTCAC
>NZ_JBFHKV010000879.1:0-3720 GCF_041595215.1 Stieleria sp.
CTGTCGCTGCGGAGCAGCGAGACGGAATCGCCGAAAGGCGAGACACCAGCGGTTACCCCGACTTCCAGAAAGGTGTCGGACACCTTGTCTAGGGTGCGAGGCGTTTGCGGTCCCAGCCTTGGTGTTCGTCGGCTTCGTAACAGATCCGATCGTGCAGTCGGTTCGGGCGGCCCTGCCAGAATTCGAAACGCGTCGGTTTCACGCGATAGCCTCCCCAGAAACTTGGCAGCGGCACTTCTTTGGACGCGAATCGCTGTTTCATTTCCTGCATCTTGGCTTCCAACATCGACCTCGACGAAACGATCTCACTTTGGTGCGATACCCACGCGCCGAGTCGACTGCCCCGCGGTCGCGTCAGAAAATACTTCAGCGACTCGGCGGTACTGACCCGCTCGGCCGTGCCGCCGATTTCGACTTGTCGTTGCAATGGCAGCCACTGAAACAGGATCGAAACGCGGGAGTTGAGTGCGATATGTCGCGCCTTGCGGCTTCCGTAATTCGTAAAGAAGACAAAACCGCCCACATCGAAGTACTTCAGCAGGACCGTTCGTTGGGTCGGCTGACCGTTCGGGGCGACGGTGGCCAAAATCATCGCGTTGGGTTCCAGCAATTCCGCCGTCGACGCTTGGTGGTACCACCGCTCAAATTGCACGAAGGGACACGGATCGACACGATCAATGTCGAGTGTTTCGAGTGCATATTCCTGTCGAAGATGTGAGAGATCCATCGCAAACGATTCCGTGGAGCCACAAAGACGCAACGGGTTTAGTTTAGTGGATGGGGCGAGGTGGTGAGTTGGAACGGCATTTGCGACACTCAATCACCCTGGGGAAACTTTGGACCAAACGCACACCTATCCCCAAACACACACCCACCGCTGGTCCCCCGCCGAGAACGAGTACCCCGACATGCCGCAACGCGGTATCGCGAAGAGGTTGTAGTGTCCAATCGCACTGTCAACTCTTCCCATCCGATGGTGGCGACACGCCTGAGTTTCTCGTGCACCTTTGATTGCGGCCTGCCGCAAGAAGGAGTCATGCGCGATGTTAAAACGATCACCCCTCTGGTTCATTCTGTGTTTGACGTTGGTCTGGCGCAGCGTCGCGATTGCGGATGATCGCGCGGCGAACCTCTATGAAAGTGCTGTTGCAGCAACGCCGAACGGCGAGATCGACAGAATCGTTTTTGCCGAGCTGTCTTCGTTGGGCATTCAGCCCGTCACCTGCTCCGACGCGGTGTTCGTCCGCCGGGCGTACCTGGACATCATCGGCACGCTGCCGACCGCCGACGAAGCGCTGCAGTTCATCGAAGATCCCGACGTCAAAACGAAACGCGCGGCGCTCATCGAGCGCCTGTTAGACCGGCCCGAGTTCGCCGACTATTGGTCGATGAAATGGGGCGACGTGTTGCGGATCAAGGCGGAGTTTCCGATCAATTTGTGGCCCAACGCGGCTCAAGCGTATCACCGTTGGGTGCGGGCATCGATTGTGGAGAACAAACGTTACGATCAATTTGCCCGCGAGCTGCTGACCAGTAGCGGAAGCAATTTTCGAGTCGGCTCGGTCAACTTTTATCGCGCCATGCAGAACAAAACTGCCGAGGGCATTGCCAGCAGCGTGGCGTTGACATTCATGGGCACGCGGACCGAATCGTGGCCTGAAGAACGTTTGTCCGGCATGGCCGTCTTCTTCTCGCAGGTCGGCTACAAGCCCACTGCCGAGTGGAAGGAAGAAATCGTTTTTTGGGACCCGCTCGATGCAAGCACTCTGCCGGACAACGCGGCGCCCGGCCAGGCTGCGGTCGCTGCATCGTTGCCATCGAGCCAAGCTGCTGACGACACACCTGAATCAATCACGAAACCAGCGAAGGCGGAGAAACGGTCCGCGGCGGTCTTTCCCGACGGCACCAAGGCATCGTTGAGTCCCGATCGAGACCCACGCGAGGTGTTTGCCGACTGGTTGATCACGCCGGAAAATCCGTGGTTCACGCGAAGCATCGCCAACCGCGTTTGGGCTTGGCTGATGGGCCGCGGAATAGTCCACGAGCCGGACGACATTCGAGAGGACAACCCGCCCAGCAACCCGGAACTGATGGCGTTCCTGGAGCAGGAATTGATCGCCAGTGACTACGATTTGAAACACTTGTATCGACTGATTCTGAATTCCGCGACGTATCAAATGTCTTCGATGCCGGTTGCGGATCGATCGGAGGCTCCCTGGGCCAGGTATCCACTGCGTCGACTTGACGCCGAGGTGCTGATCGATGCGGTGAACCAGATCACCGGAACCGTCGACCTATACACCAGCCCGATTCCGGAACCGTTCACTTACATTCCCAGTGACCAACCTGCGATTGCGCTGGCCGATGGCAGCATCACCAGCCCTTTCTTGGCGTTGTTCGGACGTTCCGCGCGGGCCACGGGAATGGAGAACGAACGCAACAATCGACCGGTGGCTTCCCAGTGGCTGCACCTGCTCAATTCCGGGCACATCCAAACCAAACTGGAACGCGGCCCGGCGCTCAAAGCAGTGCTGACGTCCAGTCGCGATCCCGCCGTGATCGCCGAGCGTCTCTATCTGACGATTCTTTCACGCCGGCCGACCGACGCGGAGTTGAAGACGGTGGCGTCGTACGTGCGATCCACCCCTCTAAAAAGGAACGAGGCAGCGATCGACGTCGCATGGGCGTTGATCAATAGTCCGGAATTCCTTTATCGACACTAAATCTCGTTGGATACCGATCACCATGAACACGAACCATCGATCTGCCACCGCAACGCGGATTTCCAGACGTGACTCATTGCAGCGCGGCGTTTGCGGTGCCGCGGGCGTGATGGCGGCCCATCAACTCGGATCCCCATTCGTCTCCGCCAAGCCGGTCAACACCACGCCGCGTTCCGACCCCAAGTCGGCCCGCGCCAAGTCGGTCATCCAGGTGTTTCTATGGGGCGGGATGTCTCACAACGACACCTGGGACCCGAAACCCGAGATGGGACGCGAGTACATGGGAGAGTTTGGCGATGTGTTGTCGACCAACGTTGTTGGAATGCAGATCGGCGGATTGTTTCCCGAGCTGGCCAAGCAGGCCGACAAGTATTCGCTGATTCGCAGCATGACCCACGGTATCAATGGTCATGAAACCGCGGCCTACCTGATGCAGACCGGGCACAGCGCCGGCGAACGGCTTGCCTATCCGAGCATCGGCGCCGTGTTTTCGCTGTTCAAGGGCCGGGACTACACGGGAATGATTCCGCCCTATGTCGTGTTGACCAAACCGCAGGGCCGGTTTTCCGAGGAAGGATTCCTGGGGCCGAAATTCAAACCCTTTGCAACCGGTGGCGACCCGGCGGCGGCCCGTTTTGAAGTCGAAGGCATCGTGGCTCGCGGCATCACCGACCAACGTCAAGCGGCGCGTCGCGATTTTTTGGACAAGATCAACACGATGGGCCAGCTGATGGACGGGCATCCCCAATTGGCGGCCGCGGAGGATGCCAAGGCACAGGCGTATGAGTTGATGCTGGGGCAAGGCAAGCAGGTGTTCGATCTAAGCAAGGAGACACCGGAACTGCGAGATCGCTACGGTCGCCATACGTTCGGCCAGGATTGCCTGGTCGCGCGACGGTTGGTCGAATCAGGCGTTCCCTACGTCGTGATCAACTATCCCGGCGGCTGGGATACCCACAAGAATCACTTTGCGACGATGCGCCGACAATGCCCGGAA
>NZ_JBFHKV010000880.1:0-3720 GCF_041595215.1 Stieleria sp.
CGAATGCAGGCGGAAGCAGAAGTGGAGGCGACGGCGAAGTTCTTGGGATTGGACAGCGGTGCGTGGGAACTTGCGCTGTGACGCAACCGCCACCGTCAATCAATCCGCGTGAGCATCTCCTCGACGGCAAACCAAAAAGATGCTCGCACAGAGATCGGGATAGACCTGCCCGAGCTGATAACAGCCTTCCAGGTAGTCATCGGAAATGATGTCGGTTTGCAACAACCTGTCCCACTGGAAATTCGCTAAGGCCTTAAAGAAAATGCCTGTGCGATAGACGACGTCGAGCCCGGCCGCTCGAGCGTCCCGTTCCAATGTGTCTAAGGAGTAAGTGATCCGGTGGCCGTGCTCGCGCTCGGCGTCGGTCACCGCGCTGTGATGCGAAATCAGTCCCATCTTCACTGCGATTTGACGTGACGGTGCGTTGGCATTGGGGCACACCAACAATAATCTGCCCTGCTCGCTCAGCCATTCCTGGTTGATGCGTTTGAGAACCAAGACGGGATCATCGAGGTGTTCGAGAACATGGGTCAAGACGACGTTGTCGTATCGAGTCGGCAACGTCACTTCTTCGAACGTCCCGTGGATGCATTGGACTCTACCCCCGAGCGTCTCGTTCATCGTGGCGATCGCCGCATCAGACGCTTCGACACAGGTCAGGTCGTCAAAGTGGTCGAGCAGACGCTTGGTAAAGCTGCCCTGGAAGCTGCCCAATTCCAGGCAGTTTCCCGAGCGAAAAAACGGTTCAAACGACCGGATCATGAAGCGATGCATCACGTCCAGGTCAAAGTTGTAAGCGTATTTGTGTTCGGGGGTGTCACGCCATTCGGCGTTGTAGTCGCGCGGTTCATTCGACCCAGTCATCCATCCGTCCCCAAAATAAGTTGCATCAACACGTTTTGACCCTTGGTGGCCGATCGACGGTATCCGAGTTTTGAATACAGCGCGATGGCGGGTGCGTTTCCCGCCGAAACTTCCAACGCGATCTCTTGAACGCCACGCTGCATCACCTCACGGTGACAGCAAGCCATCAGTTGGCGCGCAATCCCTTGTGAACGATACGCCTGCAGCACACTGACGTTGGAAACGAATGCCTTCGCGGGCTGGGTTTCCAGATCCAAATAACAGGCGACCAATCCGACAAGTTTTTCCCGGTGCCAAGCTTCCCACGTGACGGACCGCCGAAACAATTTCTCGGCGTAGCTGGGCAGATCCACGCGATCGGCAAGCGGCGGTTGAAACTGTCCCGAGCAAGCTTCTAAATGCTCCAGGATTTCAACACGCGTGGCTCGCGAGATCGTGTACTGGACCGATTGTGGTGTCCGAGTTGATTCCATCAATCAAGCCTCCGCCACCGCGATTCCGAACCCGCGTCGTCCGAACTCGTTTCCGTTGTACAGCAGGTAAGTGTTTTGGTTGTGATGAAACACGTGGGGATAGCACATCATCTGACCGTCCCACGCATCCGCGGACGTAGAACGCTCGATCCCGACCTGGTCATCGTCGCGTGTCCACTGTTGAAGATCGTCAGAAAACGCATAGCCGATGCGGTAGCCACGTTCGGGGTTGATGCGGAAGTCGCTGGCATAACGGTAGCAGAAATACATGTGAAACCGTCCGCCCGACTCAATGACCGTCGGCAATGCCTGGCATTCGTCGTCGCCGATCGCATCGGCGATCAGTCGTTGGCCGCCCGTTTTATTCCAATGAATACCGTCTGATGACGTTGCGTGTGCGATTTTATAAACCCGATCCGGTTCGGATTGACCGGCAAACTGTCGCCACGGGAGCCCAAAGATATACCACATGTGAAAGACATCACCGAAACGCCGCACAAATCCGTCGCCGACCAGACAGGGCTCGTGCAGGGTCGCCGAGAGGATCGGGCCGTCACCGTGACGCTTGAACGTGGTTCCGCCGTCGTCGCTGATCGCCAGGCCGATTCCCGTTTCAACCGAAACCCCCACCCGTCGACTCCAACCACAGGTGTAGGCAAACACCTGATCACCAACGCGAATCGGGCTCAATGGAAAAATCCCGTGCTCATCAAAGCAGCCAAGTCCGCCTAGCGAGAGGACGGGTTGTTCGGCCACTCGAAGCACGTGTTGCAATTCCCAATCAAAGTCGACGAACAAGACGTGGCTGAGGAATTTTCCGCTATCGGTGTCACGTCGGCGCGATGAAAAATAGATCCGCACGAAGCCGTCGCAGACCAATGCCTGCGGGGACTGAGCGAACTCGGTGCAGTCGGCGGGCAAGTCGTAATCGGTCGGATCGAAGAGGCGTCCCCGTTTTCGCCATCGCGGTGCCTGGTTCGTCACAGCTGCCCCTCCAAAACCGCGACGCCGAACCCGTGTTTGCCGACGTGATTGCCGAGATAAAACAGGTAGGTGCGTCCGTCGTGCATGAAGACGTGGGGATAGCTGACCATCTCGCTATCCCAGCCACTGTCGGAAACCGTGATCCCCGCGCGGTCGTCGTCGCGTGTCCAATGAAAGAGATCGTCGGAGTAGGCATAGCCGATTCTGTAGCCGCCGCTTTTGCCGCGATAGTTTCGGCTGTGGCGATAACAGAAGAACATGTGGTACTTGCCGCCGCAGTAGATCACGTCGGGGCTGGCTTGGGCTTCGTCGGGTTCGATGCGGCTGACCAGCAAATCTTCGCCTTGCTTCTGCCAGTGGAGCCCGTCGTCGGAAGTCGCCATGCGGATTTTGTAGACCGGCTCGGCGCGGTCGTTGTCGACGATCCACTTCTTGCCCGCGATGTAAAACAGATACCATCGATCATTGAATCGGCGGATCTTGGGGCCGCTGATCACGAAGGGTTCGTCCGGCGTGTACGGAATCACCGGGCCGGGGCCGAGTTTTGAGAACGTCCGGCCGCCGTCATGACTCTCCGCCACGCCGATCGCCGTGTTGAACGGAACCGACTCACATCGCGTCCATCCCGCGTAGTACGCACGAAACACATCGTTGTCGCGGATCACGGAGATGGGATAGATGCCGAATTGGTCAAACATCCCCATCTCGCCCAGCGGCAGCACGGGACGGTCGCTGACGCGGAGCACGGTTTGCAGGTCGGATCGATCGAGGTCCAAATAAGTCGAGTAGCTGGTGTATTGCCCGTTGGAATCGGGCGCCGGTCGACAGGAAAAATAGACTCGCAAACAATCGTCGTGCGGCACCACGCAAGGCGCCTGAGCGAACTCCTGAATCCAGCCAGCGCCGGGACAGGTCGATTCCGTCGGGTCAAATACCTTGCCCAGCTTGGTCCAGCGATAAGGCTCCGTCATGGCACCGGCGTGGGATTGGCAACCAGCGTGTATCCGTTTTCTACCCACTGGCGAACCCTTTCCGTCGAATTGAACATCAGCACATCCAGGATGGAAAGCCAAGCGACGAAGGGATGGTTGAACTGTTGATAGGATCGGTTTTCCGATTGGATAAATCTCAAGTCGATTCCCACCGCATTGAACGCCGTGTGATCATACAACGCCGCCCCGCCAATCGCATTGACATACATCGTCGCGTCCAAGGCCCGACAGATCGCCAAGACCTTGTCTTGACCACGCGCGGAGTGGTCGATCGAAATGGTGGACGAGTCAATGATCGTTGTTGCGATCCCCAGGTGCTCGCAAAGCAGGATGAGGGAATGTTTGATGAAACGAAACAAATTGCGTTCTGGGGACTCGATCGCCGTCGTGAACAAATTCATCGCTTC
>NZ_JBFHKV010000881.1:0-3718 GCF_041595215.1 Stieleria sp.
CACCACCGGGAGGTTTGTGCAGCGTTGAAATCGTTGATCGTCGGCGAACCGAGCGAGGTTCTCCGGGGATCTCCTGCTGGAAAGGTCAATGACGCGGTTCCAGCAGGTGTGGGGCAAACTGATCAATCAAGGCTGCGCGAGCTCTCGCAAGAAGAGTTTGCAATCGATGACCTTGATCCAAATTTGCCGCGATTTTGACCTGAAACCGAATCATGAGGATCCGGAATCCATGATCCCCAATCGCTCGTCGGCGCGCACCGCATCCATCTCGAAGGACCGCGCGGAAAGCGTGCCGGGGGGAGATTTCGATCACGACCATTGCGAGCCGCAACCGGTCGCCACGATGCAACGGTATGTGATCGACAGACAAATCGGCAAAGGCGGCATGGGCTTGGTCTATCACGCCTACGACAGCATCTTTGATCGGGAGGTCGCGATCAAAGTCTTGCTGAAGAACTATCAGGGGCGAGACGAAGCGCGTCAGCGTTTCTTCCAAGAGGCTCGCACGACCGCGCGGCTGCAGCATCCGGGGATCGTCTCGGTCTACGACATGGGGATCAGCGACGACGGACAGCCCTTCTTTGCGATGAAACTGGTCGAGGGCAGGACGCTCAGTGAGTTGATGAAGACGGAAAACAAAACCCAGTTGCAGCACTCGCGTCTGCTGGATGTTTTCGCCCGAGTCTGCCAGACGATCGCCTATGCACACGCGCACCAGACCGTTCACCTGGATATCAAGCCGTCCAATGTGATGGTGGGCGCGTACGGCGAAGTCCACGTGATGGATTGGGGATTGAGTCGTCAAATGGGAAAGTCTCCGATTGAGCTCACTCCGATCAGCCCGGCGGCGGTGGAAAATATTTCCGACGAGCAGCTCTCGATGATCCTGTCCAACAGCAAGATCATCGGCACCCCGAGCTACATGGCGCCGGAGCAGGCGCGCGGCCATCACATCAGCGTGCGTTCGGACGTCTTCGGCTTGGGCGCGCTGCTGTGCGAAATCCTGACGGGCAAGCCGCCGTATGAAGGATCGAGCTTTCGTCGGATCTATCGCCGCGCCGCCCGAGGCTCCATCCACAAAACGTACCAACGCCTGGACGCCTGCGACGCGGATCCGGCGATCATCGCACTGGCCAAACGCTGCTTGGCGCCAAACGAACGCGACCGCCCGGCCGACGCGGGAACCATCGCGGCGCAAATCACGGCCTACGTGGAATCGTCGATGGAGCGTGCCCAACGCGACCTGTGCCGATTTTTCGAACTCAGCATGGATCTGTTCTGCATTGCCAGCTTGGACGGTTACTTCAAACGGGTCAATTCGAACTTTTCACGGGTATTGGGATACAGCGACAGCGAATTGATCTCCAAACCCTTCATCGAATTCATCCACCCCGACGACATCCGGCAAACGATCCAAGCGATCAGCACGCTGGCCCAGGGCGATTCGATCGTGGCGTTCTGCAATCGCTACCGTGACTCCGACGGCAACTATCGCTGGTTCCAGTGGAATGCCAAATCGATTCCGCAAGACAACACGATCTTCGCCGTCGCCCGCGTGATCGACCCGCCGGATGATTGACCGCCGCAGAGAGGAGTGGTTGGGAATTGAACGCGTCAGAAAAGTCGCGGGCACGACCATTAACACGCCGTTACGCTTCTGCCTGGGATGAATCCGCTCGCTTAAAAACCATCCGCAGCGATTGCCGGGCGGTCCCCACGATCGCCCAAGACAGGAACGGGCCGGTTCGGCTAAACTTGGGCCTCGGCAAACAAAGGGTGACCGACAAGACCACGTCTCACCGCACTTGACACTCTTTGTGGATTTTCCAACTGTGTCCACGGGCGACCTTTCATGGCAATCCTCATGGGTGAATTCCATCTGCACATCACCAGCACGATTGGATTGCTTCTGGCCGTTTGCCTGGCCGCCGGTGTTTTAGCCGATTTCGTTCATTTGCCCAAAGTCACGGCGTTTCTGTTGGTGGGGCTGCTGGTCGGCCCGAGCACCCTGGACTGGGTCCCGACCGAGCACGTCGAGCTGTTCGAACCGCTGCTCAAACTGGCGATGGCGCTGGTGCTGTTCAATCTCGGCTGCGAGTTCACGTTTTCCAAGGTCCGGCGTGTCGCGGCGCACTGCATGGCGCTCTCGATCGCCGAAATCACGGCGACCTTGGTGCTGGTCACGATCGGCTTGGCCCTGTTCGGGTGCACCGGCAGCATGGCGTTGTTGCTGGGATGCTTGGCCGTTGCGACCGCGCCGGCGACCACGATCCTGGTCCTGAAAGAATTCCGCTCCGAAGGCCCGGTGACCGAAAGCACGGGCTTCTTGGTCGCGATGAATAATTTTGCTTGCATCATCCTGTTCGAGTTTGCGTTCCTGGGCATCGAATGGTCCCAGGGCAACCTGCAAGTCTCCTTCAGCCGCCAGATGTTCGGCGTGTTGCTGAACGTCGCCGGTTCGATGGGTCTGGGGATCGTGGGCGGGTTGGTGGTCAGCTATGGCTGCGGATTTCTGAACATGAAACGCTGGCTGGTGCTGTTGGTCGCCGCCGTCACGTTCCTGCTGGGCGTCGACGAATCGTTCGAGATTCCGTACATGCTGTCCTTTCTGATGATGGGCGTGACGGTTGCCAACACATCGGATTACAAACAGAAGATCGTCGACGAACTCGATCACTTGTCGGGCTTGCTGGCGGTGTTGTTCTTCGTCGCCCACGGCACCGAACTCGATGCCGGTGCGTTCATCGCCGCGGGCAAACTGGGCATCGTCTACATCGCCTTTCGGATCGTCGGCAAATGGCTGGGCGTGTACGTCGCGGCCAAAGCCACCCGGCAACCGCCGGAAGTGCGCAACTGGGGCGGCTCGTGCCTGTTCGCGCAAGCCGGAGCCGCGATCGCACTGTCCACCATTGCCGTCAACCGGAATCCGGAATTGGGCAAACCGATCCAAGACATCATCTTGGGATCGGTCGTCCTGTTCGAAATCATCGGCCCGCTGTTCATTCGACACTCGTTGATCCAAACCGGTGAAGTCCCGCTGGCCCAAGCGATCCACCACACCAGCCGGACGCCGCTGGAACAGCTGCGCGAAGTCGTCGACCGCTTCCGCGCGGCGGTCAACGGCACCGCCCCCGCCGCGGCGGTGATCGGCAAAGTCAAGGTCAGCGATCTGTTGCGGAAGACCAAAGGCATCCATCAATCAGCCGACTTCGATCAAGTCGTCGCGCATATCGAACACAGCCACGACAACACCTACCCGGTCGTCGACGACCGAATGCGCGTCGTCGGCGTGATTCGCTATCCGCTGCTCAGCGACGTTCTGTTCGATCACAGCGCCGCGAAACTGGTGCGTGCCGAAGACCTCGTCAGCGACATCGACTCTTGCCTGCACGAAGACGACCCGGCGGCGCGAGCGTTCGAGTTGTTTCAAGGCGAGACGGACGATTGCATCCCCGTCGTCCAACGCGCCAGCCCCCACGAATTGCTGGGAGTGGTCCGTCGCAGCGACGTCATGCACGCTTTGATCACCCAGCGGCGAAAAAACAAGTGACGCCACTCGGACCGACGAAGTGACCACCGCGATTCACAGTTGGACCTCCCCTCGCTGCGCTCCAACCCCTACGCACACAGGAGGTTTGCTTCTTAACGTGATGCGTATGCCCCCATCGTCTTGCCCCCATCGTCTTGCCCCCATCGTCTTGCCCCCATCGTCTTGCCC
>NZ_JBFHKV010000882.1:0-3707 GCF_041595215.1 Stieleria sp.
AAAGCCGGGTTGGTGGCCAGACGCTGCCAGGGACCATCGGGCGAATCTGATACCGCGATCCCGATTTTCGAATCAGGATTGAACCCCTTGCCGTACTCTCTGGAGGTTCCCGTGTAGAACAGCCAGTAGCGTCCTTCGGCAACCAGAATGTTGGGCGTAAAGACACTCGCCCCTTCCCAGCTACCGGGTTCACCTTTGGCAAGCGCCCGACCTTTTTCGGTCCACTTGTGACCATCCGGTGAGGTCGCATACCAGACGGTCGCATCGTACCCCGGCGAGATCTTGCCTTTGGAATACCACACGTAATACAACCCGTCGACCTTGATGATGTCGCTGGGATCACGACGCATGACGCCGGGTTCGGCGCCGATGCCTTCGACTGGGGAATGCGTGACGGTGACGGTTCCAATGGCGGGCTCGTCGGCGCCTGCGGCAACCGCCATGAACGCTGTTGCGACGACCAGATAAATTCTATTCATGCGTTGCTCCGAAGGTGTCTCTGTTCGTTCGGCAAGTTCTGTGGTGTGTTCAATGCGTTCGCGAAGCACAGGCAGAAGGCGAGTGGCAGGTGATGGATCATTACCTTTCCTGTGGATCGACCAAGTTGATTTTCCGCTGATCGGATCCGGTGACGCGGACGTCGCCGAGTTCTGCGACGGCCTCTTTGGCTCGCGTTTGAAGACGCTGCATGATCGTCGGGTTTTCATCGGCGACGTTGTGTTTCTCGCCGAGGTCGTTCTTCAAATGGAATAGTCTCGGTTCACGCAAGGTCACAAAGCCTTTTGTCTTGTCCGGCTTCTTGGACCAGAACGGCTGATCTTTCGTCGTCCGCGGCAGATGCAGTTTCCAGTTGCCCTCACGCACCGCCTGCAGATTGGTGCCGTTGTAGTAATAAAGAACCTTGTGGGGCGTTTCGGTCTCATTGCCCATCAGGATCGGAAGAATTTGTTTCCCGTCGATCTTACGATCACTCGGTGGCTCCACTCCGGCGAGTTCACAGAACAGGGGCAACAGGTCCATGCTGGTCAGCGTGACATCGGACACTTGGTTGGGCGGGATTTTTCCGGGCCAGCGAAAAATGCCAGGTACGCGGTGCCCGCCTTCCATCGTGCAGTACTTGCCGCCGTTCAAGCCGCCCGTGGATCCCACTCGCGTCGGACCATTGTCAGACGTGAACACCACGAGCGTGTCCTCATCGAGTCCGGCATCGCGAACCGCCTTCATGATCCGCCCGGTGCTGTGATCGAGCTCTTTGATGAAGTCACCGTATTTGCCTTTGCGTGACGTCCCGACGAAGTCTTTGCTGGGCAACAGCGGGGAATGCACGATGTGGTGCGAGACGTAGATGAAGAACGGATCGTCATTCTGTCGCTCGATGAACTCGACGACTTCATCGGTGTAACGCTGCGTCAGTTCTTCGCAGGCGGCATTTTTCTTTTCGACCTGTTTGCCGCGATACAGCGTGTTGTAGTTTGGCCCGCGGGGCTTGGAGTAATTGCTGGGGATGCCGAGGTGTTCGTCGAATCCGGCGTCGATCGGGTGAGAGCCCTCGACTTCCAGTCCCAGATGCCACTTGCCCACCATCAACGAACGATAGCCGGCGGTCCCCAACAACTCCGGAATCGTGATTTCATCCGGGGCGAATCCATAATCCTTGTATTTGGAACCCGGCGCTTCGGTTCGGGCGACTGGCATCCCGCATCGCATCGGATAGCGTCCCGTCAGCAACGCCGCTCGCGACGGACTGCACACGTTGGCCGGAACGAAGAAATCCGTGCTGCGAAATCCCTCCGCGGCCAGCGCATCAATGTGCGGAGTTTTAACACCCTTTGGGCTATAGCAACTGATGTCGCCGTACCCCAGATCATCGGCGAAGATGATGATGAAGTTCGGCGGTCGCTCTGCCGCGTTGACCCAACAGCACCCCAGCAGCAACATTGCAACGGGCCAGACCCATCGGGGCAAGAACGTCGCGGACAAACAGTTCGCTCTCTCCATCCTTCTGCCAAATTCAAGGTTCGAATTCATTGGTTGCGACTCATTTTGAAAGTGGTTTTGGGTGCTCGACAAACGCGGCGGGCCGGCTGTTGTCGGCGATGTCTTTGGCGAATGTTTTTAAGTGCTGCACCAGTCTCTGGACGACCTCTGGATTCGAGTCGATCACATTCGTCTTCTCGCCGATGTCCTTTTCCAGGTCGTAGAGCTGCGCTGGTTTTCCGTTTCTCGTATGGAGTTTCCACTTTCCCGACCGGACCGCCCGCAACTGGTTTCCGCCGTGGTAAAAGAACGCTTCGTGCGGTGTCGGGGCTTCGCCGATGAGCGTCGGCCAGATGTCTTTGCCGTCGATGACTCGATCGGTGGGGATCATGGCACCGGCCAACTTCGCGAACGTCGGCAGCAAATCCATGGTGGTCATCAGTTCGTCGTTGGGCTTTCCCGCGGGAATCTTTCCAGGCCAGCGGACGACGGTGGGCTCGCGCATGCCGCCTTCGAAGGTGGTCCCCTTGTTGCCGCGCAACGGGCCGGGGCTGGCGAAGAGGGTGTTCTTTGGGGGGCCGTTGTCGGAGGTGAACAGGACCAGTGTGTTTTCGTCGAGACCGTGGGCCGCCAGGGTGTCGAGGATTTGACCGACGGACCAGTCGATTTCGGCGATGGCCTGGCGGAAGAGGTTGTCCCGCGTGCGGTAATCGATCTTGCCGTCTTCTTCTTTTAATTTCGCCACAACGTCGTCTGGGACACCTTTCATGAATGGAGGCGACACGTGCAACGGCGCGTGGGGAATGGGATGCGGTAGATACAGGAAAAACGGATCGTCCTTGTTCCGCTCGATGAATGACACCGCACGTTCGGTGATCCGCTTGGTCAGCAAATCGGCATTCGGCTCCATCTCGATGACGGCGTCATTGTTCAGCAACGGCAGCGGCGGGAACTTGTAGTGATTTTGCCGCGGATGAAACGGGTGAATGTCGTGGCTGTACGGGATGCCGAAATACTCATCGAAGCCTTGTTTCGTCGGCAGAAACTGCGGCTGGTCTCCGAGGTGCCACTTGCCGAACATCCCTGTTTTGTAGCCTGCGGTTTTCAGGACTTCGGCGATGGTGATTTCATCCGGGTTCAACCCCTTTCGGTCGCCGGCGAGCAGCACGCCGAAATGGGAACCCGTCGCCATGTCGATCCGTTTGGGATAGCACCCGGTCATCAGCGCGGCCCGCGACGGCGTGCAAACCGGTGCGGCCACGTAAAAGCTCGTCAGCCGGGAACCTTCCGCCGCCATCTGATCGATTCGGGGTGTGCTGACGTGATTGCCACCGAAGCAACTGAGGTCGCCATAGCCCTGGTCATCGGTGAAGATCACCACGAAATTTGGCTTGCGGTCTGCCGCCCGGACCGGTTGAGCAAACAGCCCGCTCAACGCTGCAATCACCAGGATGGGTAGGACGCTGGATTTCAAATTCAATGACATTTGATGTCTCTCGTTGGGCTGGTCATGATCGTCGCTCTACTCGGGTGTCCGCGGCGCGTTCAGCCATCGCTCAAGCTGATCCGTTAATGAGGCGACCAGATCAGGATGGTCGTCGATGACGTTTCGCTGCTCATTCGGGTCGGCTTCCACGTCAAACAATTCCACCGGCTGTCCACGCAGTGCGAGCAGTTTCCATTTTCCCCGCATGGCGACTTCGGTGGCAAACGGTTTGGGTTTCGGGTAG
>NZ_JBFHKV010000883.1:0-3704 GCF_041595215.1 Stieleria sp.
CGCGTATTTCGCAGGGAAGAACATCGGGATCTTCATCAATAGCGAAAATTCGAGCTTCGCCGACAGTTTTAGTACGAGCTTCAGCGGTGGCAACAAATCTGACGTTGGACCGACCGCGCCCTCAGTGGCACTTGGTGACTACGTCTGGTACGACGACAATCTCAACGGCATTCAGGACAACGGCGAGTTGGGCGTCCAGGGTGTCACCGTCAATCTTTATCGCGACGGGGACGGTGACGGGATTCCGGAGACCGATGGGTCGGATGGCCCGGTGATCGCGACAGACGTGACGGACAGCAATGGATTGTATTTGTTCGAGAATCTTCAGCCGGGGAACTACTTTGTCGAGTTTGTGACATCGACGCTGCCCAGCGGTTATGTCCTGACCAGCCAAGATCAGGGAACCAATGATGCCGTCGATAGCGACGCCGATCCATCGACGGGGTTAACCGAGGTGATCATTCTCGGCACGGTGGACGATTTGACCTGGGACGCAGGGATCTTCCTGCCTCCGCCGCCTGTGAATCCTGCGATTGACATCGAAAAATTTGTCAAAGTCGTTGAAGACCAGACCGGCGGCGGTGAGGGACTGACTCCTGGGTTTTGGAAGACGCACTCTGAATTTGGACCGGCACCCTTGAAGGGTTGGCCCGATACCGGTTTCTCGCCCCTGGATTCCTACAATTCCGTCTTCGGTGTCAGTGACGATTCCGGACTGACCCTGCTGGATGCGCTGGGGCGTGGCGGGGGCGGACTGAATGCACTCGGACGCCATGCGACCGCCGCACTGCTCAACGCCGCCAATCCCAATGTGGATTACTCCTACACCCAAGCGGAAGTGATCGCGCTGACGCAGGCGGCTTACGCCTCTGGCAACGCGTCGCTGATTGAAAACACCAAGAATCTGTTCGCCGTTCAAAATGAGCTTGGAGCCGACCTCAGCACGCCGGCAGACGTTCCCAACACCAACCCGAATGACTTTGGAGTCGATGCGGATACCCCGCCCGGACCGGCCGCAGAGTTGGGCGACACGATCGTGTTCACTTACTTCGTCACCAACCCTGGCGATGTTGAACTCAATTCCGTTGTCGTCAGCGATGACAATGCGACCCCTGGTAATCCCGGCGACGACTTCAATCCCGATCCCGTCAAAGAAGATGATGGCGCGGGGAACGACTTCAACGTCGGCGATGATGACCAAGACGGCCGGCTCGACCCAGGCGAAACGTGGCTCTACCAGGCACAGATCACCGCTCTCGCGATCGGGCAGTTCACGAACATTGGCACCGTCGTCGGCACTCCGGTGGATGAAAACGGCGATCCCGTCGGACCGGACGTCAGCGACGAAGATCCGGCCAATTACGTCGTGGGCGAACCGCTCGCCTCGCTGGGTGACTACGTATGGGTCGACACAAACGGCAATGGTTTGCAGGACGAGCTGAACACGGGTGTTGACGGCGTAAAGGTCACCTTGACCGGCGGCGGTGCGGACGGAGTAATCGGCACCGGGGGCGACGACACCACGGAAGTCCAAATAACATCCGGTGGCGGAATGTATCTGTTCACGAATCTTAATCCGGGAGAACAATACAAGGTCACCTTCAGCGACCTGCCGTCGGGTTACGTGTTCACCTCGCAAGACCAGGGCACCAATGACGAATTGGATTCCGATGCGGACCCCATCACCGGCATGACGATCGTCACCACTCTGGATCCGGGTGAGCAAGATCTGAGTTGGGACGCCGGGATCGTTCTGCCTCCGCCGCCTCCGATTGGCGTGATCGACGTCGAAAAATATGTCAAAGTCGTTGAAGACCAGACCGGGGGCGGTGAAGGTCTGACGCCCGGTTTTTGGAAACAGCCGCACCATTTTTACGCTTGGACAAACTACTCGCCTTCGGACAACTACAACTCGGTCTTTGGCATCAATGACGATCCAAACCTGACGCTGCTCGATGCGCTCGGCCGTGGAGGCGGCGAGAACGCCGCGCTCGGCCGTCACGCCGTTGCCGCCCTGTTGAATGCTTCTCAGGCAAACGTGGAGTACGAGTTTACAGTCGCTCAGATCATTGCGGGCGTCCAAAACGCGTACAACACCGGCGACTTTGAACCCTTCAAGAACACACTTCAAGATCAGAATGAATTGGGGGCAGATCTGTCCAGCGGCGGAACAGGCGGCGGAACACCCGGACCGGGTGCCGATGCCGACACCGCTCCCGGTTTACAGGTCGCGATCGGCGACACATTGATGTTCACCTACATCGTCACCAACCCGGGTGACGTTGAGCTCGCGAATGTCTCGTTACTCGATGACAACGGCACGCCATTGGACGGTTCGGATGATTTTGCGCCGACGCCGACCGAAGCGAGCGGATTCAATGTTGGCGATCTCGACCAAGACGGCCGACTCGACCCGGGTGAAGAGTGGGTCTACACGTCGATGGGAATTGCCGGTGCCGGACAACACGTTTGCGAGGCAACTGTCACGGGAACGCCCGTCAATGCCGATGGCGATGTCTTGGGCAATGATGTCTCCGATACCGATCCAGCACACTTCTACACTGAACTGGCCGGTTCATCGATACAAGGTATTGTCTGGGCCGATTCAAACGACAACGGCGAAATCGACTTTGGCGAACAGGCAATCCCCGGTGTCGCGGTACGACTGACAGGGGTCGATGCTGATGGCCAAACGGTCGATCGAGTTGCCATCACGGACAACGATGGGGTTTACTTCTTTGGCAACCTTACGTCGAGCAATACGGCCGGTTACACGCTGGAGGAAAGCCAGCCCAGCGGGTACGACGATGGCCAAGATGTCGTCGGGACCATCGACGGAATCATGACCGGGTTACTGGACGGAAATGACGTCATCAGCGGTATCGTGTTGCAGTCGGGACAAGACGGCATCAATTACAACTTCGGAGAAATCGAGATCCAGAACAGCGGTTTCTTGACGGAAGGCCAAACCGCAACGATCGGGTTTTGGCAAAACAAAAACGGTCAGGCTTTACTCAAATCACTCAACGGTGGCTCCGAGAAAACAGACCTGAGCCAATGGCTCGCCGAATCGTTCCCCAACTTGTACGGCAACAAGGCGGGCGACCATGACCTCAGTGGCATGACCAATGCAGAAGTCGCCTCGTTCTTCAAAACCATCTTCAAGGCAAAAAAGCAGCGTGGCTCGACCGGGCCGACGAAGTTGGATCCCCAGGTCCTGGCCGTCGCCTTTGCAGTTTATGTCACCAATGAAAGTCTGGCCGGAACCGCCGCCCAGTCCTACGGTTTCGTGACGGACAGTGATGGAGTGGGCGCACGTCTGTACGACGTCGACGCCGCAATCGGAACGGGTAGCTCCGAGCAACTCTTCGGAAGCGGAGTCCCGTCAGTATTGAGCGTGATGGAAATCCTCACCCGCGTCGACAATGCTTCCACCGATGGCATTGTCTTTGATGACGGAGTCGGCGGCATCGACTCTCTGGAAGCTTTACGTCGATCTCTTGCGAATGATTTGTTTACGTCAATCAATGAAGCGGGTGACATCTGAGCCGCACGCAGCTTGCGGACGCGTCCCGATGGGATTGCGTCAGCACGTGGCGTCAGCCAGTGGCGCGTGATGGTTGGTGAATCGACACACGCGCCGGTCGCTCACGCGTCCCGCTGGGAGGCGTTTTCGGTCGGATCGATTCGGCTGTTGGGAACCG
>NZ_JBFHKV010000884.1:0-3698 GCF_041595215.1 Stieleria sp.
AGTGGGAGAGGTTCGCGACTCGTCATTTTCTCGGATATGATCCGCAGGCTCGCGCCCAACACCGCTACTTCGACAAGATATCGACCAGCGCAGGGCCCGTAGGCTCGCGCCAAACGGCTGATCATCGTTTGACATCAGCCGGTTCGCGCCAGCGTCCGGGCCTCCTCGTTGACGTCAACGTTGCGGTATCGGGCTTGCGCCCTGCCGCCCCTCCGCGGAGCACTAACGCGAGACAGCACCCAGCCAATACCGCTCTGCCTCTCGCTTCAATTCCGCTGCACCGATCAAGAATGTTTCTTGACGTTCCCCGGTCCATCGATCCGAAGCACGTTTCAGCTTTCCACGAATCGCCTGATCCAAATCGTGTCGCTCGGCAAGTTGGACGGCCAGCTCAAGCTGATACCTGGCTTGCGGATAAACGGGCACCCAGCGCCGCTCCAGCGACCATTGCCCGATATCCAAGTCACTCCATCGATCACCATCCGGATCGTCCAAAAAAGCGGCGACGTCACTCGGCATCCGATCGATCGCGGACTGATGGATTTGGATTTCGACGCGGCTGTTGTGTGGCGAGTACAGTGCCCAAGACGTCCAATGATCCCAATACCCCGATCGTTCGGTCAGGGGCAACAGCAAGGCGGCGACGACCGCCAGACGAATCGGCCAGCGTAGCAGATGCCGTGTCGGCAGCGGAACTTGCTGATCGGGTCGCTCCATCGGTCGCGGGGAGACGACAAACAACAACGCTGCCTGGATGGCCAGCAATCCGTTCCATGCCAACACACCCAGGCTGTGCGAGAGGGACCACGGGCCGAGCAACCCGATCAACGTCACGTGCATCGCGATCGCACAGACACCGCCGATTCGGCGTGTCCGGGGAAACGCCAAAGCCATCGCGATCACAAGCTCACCGGTCGGCAACGCAAACGCAAGCCTCGTCGCGGTCGCATCACCCACGCCGCCGATCGGGCTGGCGAGCGTTTGCACCATTTGATGGCCAACGGTGTGAACAAACTGGTAATCAAACTTGCCAGACGCGCTATAGAAATAGATGCTGATCGCAATCGCAATCACCCAGCGACGACCTTCCCGCCACGACATCCCGGCAAACAGGACGGCATACAGCAGCGATTGGTAGGCCCAGGGTTGCAAGCGATGTTGGTCCAGCACGATCAAGACGGCCAACGCTGCGGCAACGCTCCACCAGCACCATCGGTCGGCGCCACGATAGACGGCCGCCGCCAAACCGATCAGCAGGACGGCCAGTGCGACAGTCTCCACCGCGCCGGCCAACCACTCGGCACCGGGCATCGCGATCCAAGGAACGGGCGGAAAACCGGGGTCACGCCCCCAGGGCGGGATCCAGATCGGCAAGGTGACCAGGATCAAAACCGCTAGCCCGATCGCCCACACGCGGGCAAACCGGTTGGCTGCCATCGAGGGCAGCGGGCCCGTCGAAGGTGATGCGGTGTCGGGTTTGTCGGGCGGAAGTGTCACGACTAGACGTCGGGGTTGCGGAGTGATCGGTCATGCGTCAAGCGGCACGCGCCGGACCACGAGGTTACACTACGGCGTTCCAATTCCCCAGCACCTCTCGGAGCATCATCATGCGGCTGCCTCAATCCATCGTCTTGCTGGTTGTCAGCAACCTTCTGTGGAGCGTTTGTGCCTACGCTCAGTACGAGATCGAAGACGGGTACCAGTCCCTGTTCAACGGCCAAGACCTCTCCGGTTGGGTGGTCCCCGAAGGCGACAACGGTCACTGGAAAGTCATCGACGGCGTCATCGATTACGACGCCCGCAGCGAAGCAACCGGCGACCGAAACTTGAAGACTGCCGCGGAGTATGGCGATTTCATTTTGAAGATCGATTGGCGGATCAAGGAAGCCTCTGGGTCGTACGACGTCCCGATCGTGCTGAGCGATGGAAGTTACCTGACCGATGCCGCCGGCCAGAAACTGACGATCAAGATGCCCAATGCCGACTCGGGGATCTACTTGCGAGGTCACCCCCAAGCACAGCTCAATATTTGGCGATGGCCGGTCGGCTCGGGCGAAGTGTATGGGATTCGCAACAACCGGGACACGCCGCCGGAGATCCGCGCCGGCGTCACCCCACGCATCAACGCCGACAAACCGATCGGCCATTGGAATTCGTTTGTGATCATTTTGATCGGAGACCGGGTCACGGTACTCCTGAATGACCACATGGTCCTGGAGCAAGCGAAATTACCGGGAATTCCCGAGCGGGGCCCGATCGTGCTGCAGCACCACGGCGGCCCCGGAAAAGACGGCAAACTCAAGCCCGCCTCCAGCCTGGTTCAATTCAAGAACATCTGGATCAAGTCGCTGGATCAGTGATTCGGCAAGATCCATCAAGGCATGAGCATTGGTCGGCACGCCGCGTTCACCTCATAAAAAAAGCACCACCGATTCACAATCGGTGGTGCCTTGATGAGTGGGTATTCCCAGGGCTTACGTCTTAGCGACGACGGCGACGCAACAACACCATGCAGCCAAGTCCGCTGAGAGCCATTATGGTCGTCGGCTCTGGCACCGAGGTAATCGTAATGGTTCCGGCGTTTGCGAAAAGCTCAGGATCAAGGTTCGTGAACGACGCATCATCGAGAACGTTGTCCGCAGTTGAGCCTGGGTTCGGATCGGTAAACGTAAACGTCGTCGTGCTTCCGCTTTGTTGTACAGTGTAATCGAAGAAGCCAATCAAAGCGTTTCCAGTATCCTTTCCAGGGCGCACCGGTGAAAAGAAATTCACTCCACCGCCCGAGACGACCGTTCCCGCAACGTTGTCAAATGTTGCAGGTGGACCAAAGCTGAATCCTGCGTCCGTCGTCGCATTGGAAACTACGCCCACACCCGTATTGAAATTCGCTTGAAATCCCGCGGTCGTCAGGCCGGTTGCAGCGATTCGGGTGTCACCGGAATCCTGAAAGACGAAAACCGAAAGGCGTACGGTATCGCCCGCGTCAGCGAGCACAACTAAGTTGTCTCTCGCACTGCCCGCAGTTCCATCGGACGAGTACCTCAACACAGCAGCTGCGGAAGCCTGGGAAGCAATTCCCACAGCGAGAGCGAGGGCACAAGGGAACACAAAACGACGCATTACATACTCCAATGACTGCGACTGACGACCTAGAGTCAGGTTCCGATCATACGCAAATCCTACAAACTGTCCAGCTTATTGCCTGCGACTTTGCAGATTTATCCGATTCCAACACCCCCCTCCCATAGTGAACATCCCCGGACCAAATAGAGCTGAAGGCACACGGTGCCCTGATCGTGCAGGATCGCTGGAGTCGCACCGATCGCACCGCACTCGCCACGCCGGCGGCGTGACAAAATTATAGCTTGGGGTCGCAGTATCGCCCCCCCAAGGTCCGGTCATCACCAGCCCGCCACCCCTAACAGGTGAACGCAAGCCACCCAGCCGGTCGTCCGATGCCATTCGCGACGCCCGACAATCTCACGCTATTTGTTGAACGCCGTCGGCGTTCCGGTCCGATTTGCATCCCTCACCCGGGGTGCGCTCGCGCGACCCCGGGCTGTGTTGTGGCACCGCTCTGCGGTGTGACGCCAACGGCGTCGCGGCAACGGGTTATCACCCGCACCGGAATCCGCACCGTCGCGTGCCCCCCATCATCCTACAAACCGCGTCGCGGTTCCACGCCAGCGGCGTGACAC
>NZ_JBFHKV010000885.1:0-3697 GCF_041595215.1 Stieleria sp.
AGCACACGTTGGTGTCCAGCCTTCAGGCGTTGCCTGCTCGCTGCTCCGCAGCGACCCCGGGCGGCTAAAGCCTGCACACCAGCGCACGTTGGTGTCCAGCCTTCAGGCGCATCCTGCTCGCTGCTCCGCAGCGACCCCGGGCGGCTAAAGCCTGCACACCAGCGCACGTTGGTGTCCAGCCTTCAGGCGTTGCCGGACGCGCATGCCAATTTGGCGTTGCCAAACACAGTTAGCAAACAGCGCGCCAACGGGAGCGGGTTGTTCTCGGCGTTGATGTCGTGACGCGAGACCCGGTGTCTCTCGCCCCCTGCCGGGGTCTGCTCGAACCGCACATCAGGCCGATTGGCACACCAATTGCCTCAGTGTCTCACTGTGTTCCCAACCGACTCATCAACCGTGAGAGCTCCGATGCATACCGAAACGACTCCGACGGCCCGCGATATCATGAACACGCATGTCCAATGCGTTCAGCCCGAGATGATGTTGGGGGACATTGTGGCGTTCTTATTGAAACACAAGATCTCCAACGCCCCCGTGGTCAAGCACGACGGCAATGTGAAGCATCTGCTGGGCTTCATCTCCGAAGGCGACTGTTTGGAATTTCTCGCCAACGAGATGTTCTACGGCAATCCCAGCCCGACGCAGACCGCCACGACGATCATGAAGAAACATCCCACGTGCGTTGGACCCGATACCGACGTGTTTGCGTTGACGTCGATTTTCATGAGTCATCAATTCCGCCATCTGCCCGTGGTCGATGAAGATCAACATCTGCTGGGGATCATCAGCCGCCGCGATATCCTTCGCGCCCTCGACGATTTCTACCACCAATGGAATCGCTCCAGCGACCGAGAGCGGTTCCCCGTCGACGTCCACAAGATCATGAACCACAGGTTCATCGTCACCGGTTGATCGCGCGGTGACGCACAGCGGTTGCGTTGGTGCTTCAACGCGGCACAGCATTTGCCACCAGCATGATGTCGTGACGGGGCGCCGAAAACGCCGCGTCCGCCAGCGCTGTCCCCTATGCGGTGAATCATGTTTACGGCTGCATCTAACGAGACGAAACGGAACCGTCCGGTCAACCTGGGCCGTGTCGTTTCGGTGCGAGGCAGTGTCATAGACGCACACTTTGACGACGTGCTGCCGGCGATCAACCACGAACTGAGAACCGGTGCCGGGGGCGAAATCGTGGTGGAAGTCGCGGCACAACTTGATCCGCACACGGTCCGCGGCATCGCGTTCAATTCCACCCAGGGCCTGTCACGCGGCATCGCCATCCGTGATCTCGGCAAACCCCTCGACGTGCCGGTGGGAAAGAGGTTGCTCGGCCGGGCACTCAACGTGTTTGGTCAGCCCATCGATGACGACGAACCGCTGGACGAGCTTCCGCGGCGAAGCATTCACCAGACGCCGCCGGCGATCGCCAGCCGCGCGACGCAATCCGAAGTCTTCGAAACCGGGATCAAGGCGATCGACCTGCTCTCGCCGCTCGAACGCGGCGGCAAGGCGGGCTTGTTCGGTGGTGCGGGTGTCGGCAAGACCGTCTTGATCACCGAGTTGATCCACAACGTGGTCTCCAAACACTCCGGCGTCAGTCTGTTTTGTGGCATCGGGGAACGGTGTCGCGAAGCCGAGGAGTTGTACCGGGAAATGGGCGCAGCCGGGGTGCGTGACAACACGATCATGATGTTCGGTCAAATGAACGAACCACCGGGGGCGCGCTTTCGCGTCGGTCATGCCGCGTTGACACTGGCAGAATACTTTCGTGACGATGCGCGGCAGGATGTCCTGCTGTTGATCGACAACATTTTCCGGTTCATCCAAGCCGGCATGGAAGTCTCCGGATTGATGGGACAGCTGCCATCGCGTGTCGGCTACCAACCCTCGCTGGCGACCGATCTGGCGGAGTTGGAGGAACGGATTTGTTCCACCGCGTCCGGGGCGATCACATCGGTGCAAGCGGTGTACGTGCCGGCCGATGATTTTACCGATCCCTCGGCCGTGCACGCGTTCTCGCACTTGTCCGCGACGGTCGTGCTGAGCCGTAAACGCGCCTCCGAGGGACTGTACCCGGCGATCGATCCGCTGCAATCAACCTCGGAAATGTTGCTGCCGCAAATCGTCGGCGAAAACCACTACCAGGTCGCCAGTGATGTCCGCCGAACGCTGGCCAACTACGAAGAATTAAAAGACATCATCGCGATGCTCGGCATGGAAGAACTTTCGCGAGACGACCGCCGCACCGTCAATCGCGCCCGGCGGATCGAACGGTTTCTGACTCAACCCTTCATCACCACCGAGCAGTTCACCGGCGCCAAAGGCAAGACGGTGCCGATTCAGGACACCCTGGAAGGATGCACCCGAATCTTGGACGACGAATTTCACGACGTTCCCGAACGTTCGCTCTACATGATCGGCACGATCGACCAAGTCCGGGGCGCTGATCGATGATGCAGCTGAAAATCCAAACGCCCAACGAAGTCTTGACGGACCAGTCCGTGGTGAAGGTCATCGCCGAAGCGGAAAACGGATGCTTTTGTTTGCTGCCCCGCCATGTCGATTTTCTCTCTGCGCTCGTGCCCGGATTGCTCGCCTTCGAAGATAGCGACGGGAACGAGCACTTTGTCGCCGTCGGCGAGGGATTGTTGGTCAAGAAAGGTCAGACGGTGTTGGTTTCCGTTCGCCAAGCGGTCCGCGGCGGAGACTTGGGGAAACTGCAACGCACCGTCCGCGAACAGTTCGAATCGATCGACGACCGCGAGCGGGCGACACACGCGGCGGTGGCCAAGTTGGAAGCGAGCTTCTTGCGTGGCTTCTTGGAACTGAGCGGAGAGGTGCGATGAGCGGTTCCGATCACGACCGGCCGAACAACACGCCCAGCAACACGCCGAGCAAGCCTGCGAGCAACACGCCCAGCAACACTGCGAGCGTGTCCGAGTCGCAGCAGACATCGCCGCAGCAGACATCGCCGGAAGAATTTCGCAGTGACTTGGAACGAGACGTCTCGACCCGGGAACAACGAAAGCTGAAGGCGCGTGCGGAAGTGAATCGAACGATTTGGTTCGGCCTGGGAACGTTCGGCTTGGTCGGCTGGTCGGTGACGCTGCCCGCGCTGGCCGGAATCGCGACCGGGATTTGGATCGATCACAGGTTTCCGAGCCGGTTCTCATGGACCTTGATGTTATTGGTGGTGGGCGTCGCGCTGGGGTGTTTGAACGCTTGGCGTTGGATTTCTCGCGAGAGTCAAAACGATGTGAGGCATTGAAGAGAGGCAATCATGTTTGAATCCATCGAAATCATCTTGGCAGCCGGCTTGGGGGCCATTTTGGCGGTCTTTTACTTCGGCGGCCTGTGGTGGACGCTCCGCGGTCTGTCGGCCTCGCAGCGACCGCTGGCGATTTACTTTGCCAGTTTGACGACCCGGATGGTGATCGCGCTGCTGGTGTTCGCCGGTTTCGCCGTCTACGGAGTCTGGCAGACGTTCGTGGCGTGTTTGTTGGGGTTCCTGATCACGCGGATCGCGCTGCTGCGATTTTTGGGGCGGGAACCGAGCGTGGCGACGGCCGTCCAGACGACCGAACAGACGTCCGTGCAGACATCCGTACAACGGAGCGGACCATGAACGGGGTGCAGATTTCGGTCGACCATTGGGTGCTGTGGCAATCCGACGTTTGGCCGATGGTCAAATTGAACG
>NZ_JBFHKV010000886.1:0-3685 GCF_041595215.1 Stieleria sp.
GATGGAGGCGCTGGTTAAAAAATAAGGGGTTAGAAAATTTAAGAAGGGAAAGCTATCGCTGCTGGCGGGGGACTCGCGGACAGAGCGGTTGTTTTCTGTCGTGTTGCGATTGACGCTGAACATTGCTATCGCTGCATACAGGCAAGGACTCCAACGGTAACCCAGTGGCAATCCAGATCGTTTTGGACTGCCGCATCCTTTCAGTGAACGCTCCGTCGATCCCTCGCTTTGACTACCGGATCCTCACCCCTGCGACGTAACTGCACCGCAGCAATCGCATTCCGTTTGCAACTGGACGCGTGACATCCTCCCCCGTCCAATGACGATCAACCCACCATCGGACGCAACTCAAGTCGCTTTGCTGCCGTCGTGCTCACTCATTCGTCAACGCGAGTTATCAAAAAATTTTGTCGACTCCGATGCATCCCACTGCGTTTCATTTGACTCGGGAAAATCCTTGATTCCCGAGCCGCTGCCGCCGCCGCGACAGCAGCCTTTTGCTGACCGGCTGCGGAATTCTCGAAATTGGGCTGGACGCACTATATCCGCATAGGCGAATATCCATATACATTCGCCTGGACGCATATAGATCATGGAGCCGCCGTCCTGGCGTGCTTCTCCGTTTTTCGATGACGGAGATTTCGTTTCTTCAGTGCAAAGGATTTTCAATGAAACGCATGAAGTTGCATGTTCGCATGCTAGCCGCTTTGACAATCGCCGGATGGTCGCTCGCGCCGATCGCTTCACTCAAAGCCCAACAGGTCACTTCGCCACAAGCGGTCGCTGCGATGCAAAAGGCTGCCCAAGATGGCAAGTATCTGTTTATTTACTTCTGGAAACAGGAGGACCGGCAGACCGAATCGATGCAAACGGTCTTTCAGCAGACAACCGGCGAAATGGCGGAGGTCGCCGACGCGATCCGCGTGCAGATTACCGACCCCGGAAACGCGGCCATCGTGAAACAGTTCGGCGTCGACCGCGCTCCCATGCCTTTAGCCCTGGCGGTCGCCCCCAACGGTGCGGTGACTCGCGGACTGCCGGTGTCCTTCGAAGCCCAACAATTGCGGGACGCGATCGTCAGCCCCGGCACCGCCGCCACGCTGAAGGCGATGCAGGATCGCAAGTTGGTGCTGCTGTGCGTGCAGCCTGCCGGTGATGCCACGGCGTTTCCAGGCGCCCTGGAATTGACCCGCGACCAGCGTTTTGCCGCTTCGACGCAGATCGTCAACATCGACCCCACCGAAGCGTCGGAACACAGTTTTCTAAAGTCACTGGGCGTCGAACCGTCGGCCAGCGACGGAACCATGGTCGTGCTGACTCCGCCCGGCCAGGCGGTGGCGACCTTTGCCAAGCATGCCAGCAAAGAGCAGATCGTCGAGAAGCTGACCGCACTCAGCTCTGCTTGTTGCCCCGACGGGCAATGTGGTCCCGGCGGCCAATGTGCTCCCGGCCAGCAGTGCTGTCCCGGCGGAAATTGTGCTCCCGCACAAAAATAGCCCACCGTCCGATTCGCCCCACCACCCTATTCGCTACTGAGTAAGGAGACAACGCAATGAACTTGAGGACATTAGTCTGGCGCGAGCTGTTCGAGCGAAAGAGCCAGATGATCACGATTTTTACGGGCATCCTGCTGGGGATCACCACCGTCATCGCGATCAAGAACATCACCTACTATTCCGAGATGGCCGTGGCCCGGGAAATGGACAGTTTGGGTGCCAACGTGTTGGTATTACCCAAGTCCGTGACGCTGCAGGACTACTACTCGGCCGACATGCACAACGAAACGATTCCCGAGGAATACGCGTTGCGGTTGACGATGTCGAACCTCGCCGGCGTCGACAACCTTTCCCCCAAGTTGTGCGTGCCGGTGGAACTCGACGGTCGTTCCTTCACGCTGACGGGGATCCTGCCCAAGAGTGAATTCCAAGCCAAAGCGGCCTGGGGCGGTGCCGGGATCTTCTCGCGGCCGATCGGCTGTGGAGCGATCGACGTCGGCGGCTCGAGCGAATCCGAAGACCCCAAGACGCTCGTTCGCAACCGCGTCATCGACGACCTGGCGACCGACGAAGCCCTGGTGGGTGCCGACACGGCGGCGGTGATGGGAATCGAGGAAGGCCAATCGCTGGAGTTGATGGGCAAACAGTTTTCGGTCGTCGCGGTGTTGCCGGAAACGGGAACCGTCGACGACTCACGAATCTTTGCTCACCTGCACACAGTGCAAGAGATGTCCAACCAGGACGCGGTGGTCAGCTGTATTGAAATTGTGGGCTGCTGCAAAGAGATTTCGGCGGGGCTGGTCGACAACGTCAACGACTTGTTGCCCGATGCCAAAGTCGTGACGGTCGCCCAGGTGGTGGCCACACAGACCAAGGTCAACGGCATGATGGAAAAACTGTCGATGGTGTTTGTGGCGATCATTGTGGTGATCGGCGGCGCGGGCATCGCCAATTTTATGTTCGCCAACGTTTACGAACGCCGCCGCGAAATCGGCACGCTGATGTCGTTGGGTGCGGAATCCAAATTGATCCTGCGAATCTTCATGCTCAAAGCCTTGCTGTTGGGCGCTGCCGGGAGCGTGGGCGGATACGTGATCGGCACCACCCTTGCGGTCACCCTGGGGCCTCGTCTGGCCAACGTGCCCGTGCTGCCCATGCCGGTGCTGGCGTTTTGGGCGATCGGGATTTCGGTTGGCACGGCGCTGTTGGCCAGCTACTTCCCAGCCCGCAACGCGGCACGTCTGGACCCCGTCACATCCTTCAAGGAGGTTTAAACCATGTTGTCGATGCAAAATGTAACCAAGACCTATGAAATGCACCGCCAGAGCGTGGTGGCGCTAGACGATGCGACGTTGGAGATTCCCAAAGGCGACTTTGTGTCGTTGATCGGGCCCAGCGGCAGCGGCAAAAGTTCGCTGCTGGTGATGCTCGGCGGGATGCTCTCGCCCAGCTCGGGACGAGTGCTGTTGAACGGGCAGTCGATGTACGATTTGAACACCGACGAACGTGCTCGGTTGCGGAAGACGGACATCGGGTTTGTGTTTCAGACCTTCAATCTGATCCCCTACCTGTCGGCTCAAGAGAACGTGCAGATCCCGCTGTACCTGGCTGGTAAGAACGTCGCCGAGCAACGCGACCGAGCCGCCGAGCTGCTGGAGCGGGTTGGCCTGGGCGATCGCCTGGATCACAAACCGACCGAATTGAGTGTCGGCCAGCAGCAGCGAGTCGCGCTGGCGCGGATGCTAGCCAATGATCCGGCCGTGATCCTGGCGGACGAACCGACGGGGAATTTGGATCCAGAAACCAGCGAGCAGGTGATCGGTTACTTCGAGGAATTCAACCGCGAAGGGCGGACGATCGTGATGGTCACGCACAACCCGGAAGCGGCCGAACGAGCCAAACGCGTGCTCAAGCTTCGCAATGGCAAAATCGTCGACGACCGCGCGTCGTTGCCTTCCGTCGACGCCGCATAGACTGCAAATACTTCGGTTGATCTAGTCGCGTCCCCCCGGCTACAATGCCACGCCAATCGGCATGGTGGCGTGTCGGGGTACGCGACTGCCGAACCACATCTGCAAAGGCCCTTCGATCATGACTTCGACGACAAAACGACGCTCGCGGGGAAACATGTCGAACGTTGCCTTGGCGGACCTCGGCGAACAGATCAACACGGTCTTTCGGGCCTTCGC
>NZ_JBFHKV010000887.1:0-3684 GCF_041595215.1 Stieleria sp.
GAGTGCGATCATGACGGTCGACGCGACCATGCGGCGGAAACGCCGGCGCTTGCCCGTCTTTCGTTTCCGCCAGGAACCCGTCCGTGCGACGTGCGAACCCGGCAACGGCGACAGCGCTGCGAGTTCGTTTCCTTCGGCCGCCGTCGTCGACTGAAACCGCGGGTCGATCGCGGTGGCAATCGCGTCAGGATTGGCAATCGGGAACGCCGGATCCATTGATCTGGCAGCGGACGACTGTGCGACGGCCTGATGCAAGGCGCGAACCATTTGGCGACAGGAATCGAAACGCGCCGATGCGTCCAGGCTGGTGGCCCGCTCAAGTACCTTTTGTTCGTCAACACCAACCTTTGAAAAATCCAGTTCGCCGCTGACGTGACAATGGATCGCCGTGGCTTGATTGATCGCCTGAACTGAATGGTCGCCGGTGCGGAGGTAGTAGTACGTCAACGCCAAGGAGTATTGATCACTGGCGACCGAACCATGTCCTGAAATGCTCTCCGGTGAAATGAAGGCGGGTGAACCGATCATGCCCGTCGAGCGAATCGATTCGGCATAACAAGGTCGGGCGACACCAAAATCGCAGAGCACTGCGGCGTCACCGACCAGCAAGATGTTGTCGGGTTTGATGTCGCGATGGGCAATCGACACCCGTCGTCCGTCGCCGAGATCGTGACGGGGCGCATTGAGGAAATCCAATCCGCGCGCCGCATCCTCCACGTAGTCGAGCAGCTCCGCCAGGGGAATCCCCGACTGGCCCCGCGATCGATAGTCTTGCAGCACGTCGTCCAAGCTTTTTTCGCCGACCACCATCGCGATGACCAACGTCGCCGGCTCACAGGGCGTCATTCGAAACCGGTTCGTTCGTCCATCACGGATCGGCTTTCCCGTCCGATCCAACAGCCAGTAACCGGTGATCGGCAACAAATTGGGATGGCGAACGTTTTTGATTGCCGAGATCGACTCGAATTCTTTGGCACCACCGGCTTGGTGCAGATCGAGGAACTTGAGTGCGACACGGGTATCGCCAGGGCCGTCGGCCGCCCAGACCACGCCGAACGAACCTTCACCGAGCTTTTCAGCGAGAACGTAGCCCGGAATCGGCTCGCAGCCTTGTTGGAGAATGACCATATCGCCGGGCCTGCAATCGTCGGTTTGGGAGAGATGAGCGTCGTAGAACGCTCCCGTACGATTGACCAAGCGGCCAGGCGACCAGGGTGTTACGAAGAATCCGACGCGAGCGGACACGATACAAATCAATACAAACCGTTACAGGGCGATACATTTAATCGGACAGCCGGTGTTCCGTGTAGCGTTTTGATGGTGCAGGGATTGAGGCGACAGGCGTTGATGAATCCGCGGCCGACTGCTCCGGTGACGTAAATCGCTCCGGCGGCGTCGCAAAACTTGGTTGTTGGTCGATGGGCGAGGGTTATCGTGAAAGTTGCTGTTCCGCGTCCCTACTCGGTGGGGAGAGGTCGAGCTGCCTGTAGGCCAAGAAGTGTGACGGCAGGTCCCTTTGCCACCCGGTGATTGCGGTGTGCATTTCTTTTCTCTCGAATTCATTTTTATGTTGGCTCGTCAAATGAAGTACTCAAAGCGCAGTCGAGGTTTCACATTGGTGGAACTTCTTGTGGTCATTGCAATCATCGGCATCCTTGTCGGATTGCTCCTTCCGGCAGTTCAAGCCGCCCGCGAAGCAGCTCGGCGGATGAGCTGCAGCAACAATTTCAAGCAGATTGGATTGGCCATCCACAATTACCACTCGGCCTACAAACAAATCCCGACGCATGGGACAGGAACGAACGAGGAGCCTGCGAACCGATACTGGCGCACCTCGGTCGTTTCCAACCGCGTTCGCCTCAGCTCACTCGTTCCGATCACGGCGTTCATTGAACAGCAGGCACTGTGGGATCACATTTCCAATCCCAGCCAACAACGAACCGATGGCGGCTTACAGAGCCCGCCTTGGAATGCGATGGGACCGACCGCCGATCAGATTCAGTACATTCCCTGGGTGACGGAAGTCCCGACGTTCCGTTGCCCCAGTGATCCGGGGACGGGACTGCCAGCCTTGGGACGCACCAACTACGCGTCTTGCTTGGGCGATTCGATCTGGAATCTTCACCTGGGTCCCTACAACAGCAATCGCACGGCAAAAACGACGGGCCGTTCACGGCATGCCCAAGCGGCGCATCGCGGTTTCTTCAAGCCGGTCGACGTGTCAAAGTTTCGTGATGTTCTCGACGGATTGTCTAACACGATCGCAATGGGCGAGATCATGACCGCCTTGCAAGATGGCGACAAACGCGCCAACGGCATTGCGACAAACGGCGGAAACGCGAGCCCGATCGGCCACGCCCAAATCCGCAACAACCCATCGATTTGCCAGGACAACGGCTACGTCGATCCGGACCGACCGCGATTCTGGTTGCCCGAGTGGCAACAACGGAACCGTCGCAACTTCGCCCGCGGGCATCGCTGGGCCGACGCGTTACCGATCATGGCGAGCGTCGTCACCATCTTGCCTCCAAACCGTGAAGCCTGCGGACGGCACAATGCCTTGGGGACGACGCTGGTGGCAACGGTCTCCAGTCGGCACCAGGGTGGCGCCCACGTCCTGATGGGCGACGGAGCGGTCGTCTTTTTGAGCGATTCGATCGAAGCGGGCGACTCACGGGCCGCCAATATCTGGCTGAACAATGTGCCGGGTTCCCAAAGTCCGTACGGATTGTGGGGCGCCCTCGGCACACGTGCTTCCAGCGAAACCATCGAAGAGCAGTTGAACCAATAAGTTTGATGAATCTTCACGCCGCCGCCCCTCTGGCTTCGACCCGTTGGGCGGCGATTGTTTGTCGAAAGTTCCCCGCAATGAGAAGTAAGAATCGATGAAGTCTGTTTACGTTTGTCTGGTCGTTTTCTGTATCAGTTTTGCCCTACCTGGTTGCGGGGGCTCGAGCGAAACCACGCTTGCGACCGAGGGGGCAACCGCGGACGACTTTGCCCAGTATGAAGCGGATTTGGCTGCCGCGAACGCCGACGCGGGCTATGAAGAGGAGATTGAAGGGGACGCGGAATAGGCAGCAGCCGGACGCGTGATTCGCGACCGTACTGCGTTTCCCGTCCCGCTCATTTTCCTACCACTCCATCGGCGTCTTCGATGCAGACGATCTCTTTCATCGTGTGTGCATAAAGACGCCCCTTGGAGTAGGTCAACGATGCCAGCGTCCAGGTTTCTCCGCCGGGGCCGAGGTCGTTGACGGCGACGAGGGCATCTGGCGAGAGCTGCTCGACCTGCGTGTCGATCACGTACACCGTTCCCGTCACGACGGGCAGGAACAAATAGCGACCCACCAATGTCGGACTGGCCGCCGAAATGTGGCCCCAGCCCGTTCCGCTGTGCCCTTTGTCGCCGACGACAAATCCAGACGCATTGGTGGGTCGATTGTTGGGATTGCCCTTTCCCCACAACAACACATCCTGCTTTCGTGACGTCGCACTGGGCATCAACTGCGCCGGCAATTCCAGATATTCCACGGCGCCGGATTCGACGTTCACCCGCCCCAGGTAGTGAACGTTGTGCGAGAGAAACCAATGCCATTGGCCGACAGCCAGATTGGCCTGATTGGTATTCGGATGCCCCTTTCCGGCCTTGACCGCCACATCGGTTTGTTTCGTCCAGCTTCC
>NZ_JBFHKV010000888.1:0-3666 GCF_041595215.1 Stieleria sp.
CTAACTGCCGATGCCGGCCAGCCAGACCAGCAGGGCGATGACGACGAAGCAGACCGCCACGGAGATGGCGAATCCATACACGTCGGATTTGCGCGGACGCAGCGCTTCGATGTCCGTGCCGGGAAACAGCCTGCGGTCCTCGAAACGTTTCGGATTGCTGTACGACTCTTCCAGATTGCGGCGATCGGTTTCCGGGTCGGGATCCACTTCCGTTTTCATCTTGGCGTAATAGCGATCCAACACCGACTCGCTCGTGCGGGGCGTCAGGAAGCTGGCCACGATCAGCACCAGGAACGGCAACAGCACTCGCGTCGGCAATCGCAGGGTTTCCAGCGTCGCTTTGGAGACATTTGCCAGATCGATCCCGATGTAGTGATAGAGCACGAAATCGAGCTTGAATGTCCCCTCGCCCTGCAACTGTCCGGTACGTCGTTGGGTCAAGATGGACGCCGCCCCGTCTTGCACCGTGCTGATCATCTGCAGCGATTCTTCGCCGACCGGCTTCACGCCGCCGCTCCAAAAAATCGAGGTGTCGCCGGAAATCAAGACGACTTCGATCTGATCTCCGACCTCGCATTGCGGCGGTTCGGCGCCGATCTTCTGACGCATCGTCTCATCATCCTTCGCCTGCTCCATCGCTTCGACCCAAGCTTCATGGCGGGCCACATCGGCCGGCGTCGCCGTGCGTTTGATCGACTTGACGATGCGGTTGGTCGTCGTCGTCCATGCCGGATCGGTGCGCATCTCGGGTGAGACCATTGGAATCACGAGCGGCAAAATGAAAAAGAACAACGCCGAAAACGCGATCGTGATCCACACCGCGGTGCCATTGGCACGGCGCCAAAACATTCCGATCCAGAACGGTGCGGCGAACAGAATCGGCAACTCGATCGCGAAGGTAAACTGAGCGAACACGTCTGCCATGGTGATCGCCACGATCGACGCTCCCACGATGATGGCCAGCCCCGTCACGCGAGCCACCTTCACACTCTCGCGGTCCGTCGCCGACGGATTCACGTAGGCCGCATACAGGTTGCGGGTGATCAGCGCGGAACTGACGATCATGTACGTGTCGGCCGAACTCATCATCGCGGCCATCAGACAGGCCAACATCAGACCGACCAACCCTAGATTCAACGGCCCCAGGATCTCGCGGGCCGCGATTCCCCACACCAGATCAGGATCCACGGCCAACTCGGGGCGACCGGCCAACAGCGCCAGTGCGATCAGTGCCGTGATCGCCCAGCCGACGGTGCACAGGCGTTTGAGAACGTTGCCGACCACCAGCCCGATCCGTGCTTCGTTTTCACTTTTGGCCGAGCCGCCGCCGGTGGCGATGAAGTGCGGTTGGACGACGATTCCGACCAGAGCCAACAGCGTCAATGCGACGATGTACTGCAGCGGAAACTCGCCCGCACTCGGCCCGGCAAATAGACTGAAATAGTCTGATGAAACCCGTTCGTGCATGATCGTGAATCCGTCCATGAACCCCTGCGTCGACGGGTCGCCGAACTCTTTGACCAACGCCCAGAGCCCATAGGGAATCAACAACACGCTCAACAGGATGATAAAGATTCCTTGAATCAAGTCGGTCCAGTAGGCCGCCGTTAAACCGCCCAACACGCCGTAGACGATCACAATCGCGGCCAAGCCCGGGATCAAGACGTACTTCAAGTCCAACCCCGCGATTTCATCGAGGCCCATCAACGGCACCGCGAATTTTGCGATCGCCGACAACATCGTCGACAGATAGAACATGTAGAAGATGATGGCGAAGACGGCGTAGGCGGCGCCCAATGCCTTGGACTCGTAACGCTCGACGAACCAGTCCCCGAGCGTCAAATGCCGCATCCGCCGATACCACACCGCGGTGATCCAATAGACCGGGGTGACGAACAGCCACATCAGCGCCGACCACACGCCGCTGAGCCCGCTGGTCCAACCGGTACGGCCGACCTGGATCGGTTCATGCGCCCCCGTCCCAGCGCCGAACGCAGCGAAGGTTTGCAACAACTTGCCGAACCCACGCCCGCCCATGAAGTAGTCTTCTTGCCCTTTGACACGTCCCATCGCCCACAATCCGATGGCAATCATCACGATGAAGTAAACGGCAACAACGACGTAGTCGATCCAGGTCATCAGCTCTACTCAGGTGGGCGTTTTCCGGATCCGTCACTGCGGCGCGAAGGGTGACTTCGTTTTCCCACAGACAGCAGCCGTTTCGCGTCAGCGTTCAGGCTCTACTGCGTCTTGTCCCACAGCAACAAATCCATTCGGAGGATGGCCCAACAGAATACACTCTCCAGACGCACCGGTGCGCAACGGCAAGCCGATCCCATCGGATTTCGGTCCTGCGAAGGTGTCGCGTCACCCACCGTCCCCGAACGGGATGCTCAGTGCATCACATCGAATCGCTTGCCGCCCAACAGGCTGAACTGTGGACCTTGAATCACCGCCCGGTGTGACAAGGCTTCGCTCAATCGTTCCATCCCGGATCGGGAAACCCGCGTCGATTTCAGCCCGACGGCTTTTAATCCTTCCAGCGAATGCAGATGCACCAATCCGGCGTCGGTAATCTTGCAACCGGCAAGGTCTAAACAGACCAAGTCGCCGAGCCGCCCGAGACACGTGAGTCCCGAATTCGTCACTTTCGTGTGAGAGAGAAACAGCTTTTCGAGATTCGGTTGCAGCTCGACGATCGTCGCCAAGCCTTCATCGTCGATCGCGGTGTTTTCCAGTGACAGCGAAATCAGCGACGGCAAGGATCGCAAGCGGGACAGATCGGCGTTCGTCACCTTGGTTCCTGATAAATCCAATTCCCTCCGATCATCAGTGAACGTCCCGCCGAGCTTTTGATAGGCGACGATGGTTCGATCGGACGCGTCCGCAGGATCGGCCTGTGTGGCGGGCGCAACCGTTTCGGGCACGGACTCGACGACCGCTTCGGGCGCGGTGTCGGTGGTGACGTCATCTGACACAGCCGTGGTGTGGGTGACGACCTGCAGGACCGCCGGATCGCGGTCCGTACTCTGCTCCTCAGCGGGATCGACGATGGCGGGGGTTGGTGGTTGCTGCGGCGTCCCTTCAAGGTGCTCGTTCAAGACAGGTACTGTGGAAAGGGCAGCGCTGTCATCGGCAACGCTGTCATCGGCGAGAAGCAGTTCGTCCGTCTCGGATTCATCACCCGGCATGGAGACGCGGGGACTTGCGTCGACCGGCGGGTGTTCCATGGCGATCGGCAGCTTGGCGTGCGCGTGGGGTTGACCTTGCACCTGGGGACCGCGCGAAACAAATTGAATGGAGAGGGCTGCGAGTGCGATCATGACGGTCGACGCGACCATGCGGCGGAAACGCCGGCGCTTGCCCGTCTTTCGTTTCCGCCAGGAACCCGTCCGTGCGACGTGCGAACCAGGCAACGGCGACAGCGCTGCGAGTTCGTTTCCTTCGGCCGCCGTCGTCGACTGAAACCGCGGGTCGATCGCGGTGGCAATCGCGTCAGGATTGGCGATCGGGAACGCCGGATCCATTGATCTGGCAGCGGACGATTGTGCGACGGCCTGATGCAAGGCGCGAACCATTTGGCGACAGGAATCGAAACGCGCCGATGCGTCCAGGCTGGTGGCCCGCTCAAGTACCTTTTGTTCGTCAACACCAACCTTTGAAAAA
>NZ_JBFHKV010000889.1:0-3666 GCF_041595215.1 Stieleria sp.
GACACGCACAAACTCACTCGTTCTGCATCTCGACGTCGTCCAAATAGAACGCACCGTCGCTGCGCGTTGACGCGATGAAACCGACCCAACGGGTCTCGGTCCAGTCCGGATCACATCCCAGATCCGTCACATGGTGCCGGCGGCCGTCCGGCAACACAAACGTTGCCTGCCAGCGAGCGTTGCGAATGCCGTGTGTTGCTTCCATCGTGACGTGCAACCAAGTCCCCGCTTCCATGTCGAACAGTTTTTGCCCCCGGCTGTGCACCGCGGTTTCGCTCAGCTGCAGACTCGGTCCCGTTTGATAGGGTTGGGTTTTGCTGCGCCATTCACAGGACACCGTGACGCTCGGTTCCAGACGGATTCGGAAACTCAATCTTGATTTGCCCTGCGTGTAATGGGGATCCCAATAAAAATGGGGATTGAACGCAGCCCGCATGTCCACCGCGTCTTGCACCTTCAAGCAATGGCCCTTGCCACCGGGCGTCGGTACGACGGAAAACAGTGACTTGCGGCCTTCGTCGGACAATGTCGCCAGACTCATCAGCGACAGGGGGTGGTCGGTTTCAAAATCATCGCGAACGTCGACCGGTTGCGGCGGCGGAACCTGATAGGGCTCGGGGAACGTCGTCTCCGCGGCGAGATCTTTCCAAGCCTGGTCGCCCTGAACCCCAGCCAACGTGATGTCGAACGGGACGAAACCGATCTTGGACGCGGGCGATCCGGGCCGCAATCTGAAATCACGTTGACCCGCGTCAACGAACATCGGATCAGCGATGATCGACTCTTGATCATGGCCCGCGTCGCGCCATTGCTGCCACGTCTTGCCGGCGAAATCAAAGGGCTGGCCGTCGGCACGCCAATACAGGTTGTGATTCATCGCGACTTTGGAACCGTTATTCCAACCGGAATAACCGAGCAATCGACCCTCGTCAAAGTAAACCAAATTTCGCTCGAACGTAAACGAGAGATGCGGCTCGGCCCGCGTCACCGCGACCTGGCCCTCTTCACTGAACGCCAGGATGTTGTTGCGGACGATGTTTTCGCGACCATAGTGCTGGTGAAAACCGCCATCGCGGACGTCGTACACCAAGTTGTTTTCAAACACGATGTGCGAACTGCCCTCGTCGGGATACAGCCCCCATCCGCCGTAGCGGGTCGCATAGACGTCGTGGATCACGTTGCCGCTGACGCTGGTGCCCTCCGATGGCCCCAACGTGTAGACGCCTCCCATGTCGCTGAGAATGCGGTACCCGATGTGATGCAGATGGTTGAAGTCGATGCGGTTGCGTTTCGCGCCGCTGTCGGCGTAACCCCAACGCCAGCCGACCGACACCGCGGTGTAGTAAAAATCGGCGATGTCACAGTGCGTGATCGCATTGTCGCTGCTGTGCCCGATCCAGACTCCCACGGCGCACGGCAGGATTCGCCCGCCGCTGTGCAAGATGCAGTTGTCGACCGTGATTCCTGACGTTCGCACCGGCTCGGGGACCAACCCTGTCTCGCCGATCCGCACCGCACTGACACCGACGTCAAAGACTCGCGTTCGTTCGACGCGACAATCACGACACGCCTGACGAAACCAAAACCCGCTGCCGCCGATGTGTTCGACCGCGCAATCGATGAAGTGAATCTGTTGAGCGCCATCGAGCTGGATCGCGGTCGCATCGACGTTCATCGCTGCCTGATTCGGGCGAATGCCTTCCTCGGGAATACGGTACTCGGCGTGCCGCAGCGTCAGCCCTTCGAAGTGGATGTGTTTGACGTGCCGTTCGGGATCGTCGACGTCACCTTGGAATTCGAACAAACGCGGCAGTTCGGCGGCGACCGCGTTGACCGTCTCGATCGTCTCGCCGTCACGCGGTCGGTAAAACAACCACCCCTGCCGATCCAAAAACCATTCGCCGGCGGAATCCAGTGCACCGAAATAGTTTTCGAGGAAGTACAAACAATCGCGGTTCAGCGGATTGTGTGACTTCATCGGTGTGCCGTGTGTCGTGAACGAGCCGTCGCCCGGCGAACACGATTGCAACCATTCACGCGTCGTGTCCCACTTGTGATAGACGACGACTTGGACATCGCGCAGCGCGTCGGGATCGGTGTTGCGTAGCGAAACCAGATCGCTTGCTCGGGTGGCGAACGTGTGTTGCATTCTGGGCGGCGATGCGTCGACGGGCGCTTCGCCGACACCCAGCAAGGTGAAGAAATCGCCGTCACTGGGAGTCCTCGCTCGCGTCGCCCGACGTCCATTGACCCACAATTGTTCAAATCGCCAATCTTCGCCCTCCCCGGATCGCGGCACCGCGACGCGTGTCTTCCACAACCCGGGGTGCTCGGGGTCCAGCTGCCATCCATCGATCGCACGTCCGCCGGATAAGATCACTTCGCCAGCGGGCTCGCCGCGATAACGCACCGGACGCTGCGGTGAAGCGCCCGAGTCGGCTGAAGTAAATTGAATGGTCTGGTTCAACCGATAGTGGCCGCCGCGCAGATGAACCGTCACGGCTTGATCACCACCGGCGGCACGAACCTCTCGCACCGCTTGCTGCGCCCGTGCGATCGAGGCAAACGGCTGCTGCGAAGTACCCGGTTGCGAATCCGACCCGCCGGGTGAAACGTAGAAGTGGATGTCCGTCTCGTCAGCCATCACGGCCGCTGCGAGCGGCGCCATCAACAACAACAAAACAGCACGACAAATCAAACCCATCAGTTCTTCTCCCAAAACGCGATCTCGGTTGCAACGAGCAATGCCATGGCACCCCCACGGTCATCGCGGCCGAGAATCGCCGTGCGGTCATAATAGTCTCGAACCGTTTTCTGTTTTCCGGTTCCGGTGCAAACATCGACGAGTTGTCCGCCCGATCCGATCCGTGACTTGATCGCCGACCAAGACTTCTCGACCACGGGCGTCCATTCCTGCGGGTCCAGCCAACCCCGTCGCAAGCCGCGTACGATCGCAAACGTGATCATGCAGGTGCTGGTGAACTCTCGGTAACTCTCTTCGCGATCGATCACCTGGTGCCAGGCGCCCGTCGGGTCCTGGTGTTGTTTCAAAGCCAGCAAATGGTCTCGATACGAATCCAAGAACACGCGATAGGCTTGCGTGTCTTCGGGAATGGCACTCAGTGACAACGCCATCCCGAGCGCCGGAAAACCGTTACCGCGTCCCCAGGCGGCTTCATTGAGCGGCGAGTGACGGTACAGGCCGTCATCGCGGAGACACAGCGTCTGCATGAACTGCAAGTGCCGCAAACACTGATCAAAATACTTTGCGTCTGCGGTCAGCGCACCGACCTCGGCCAGAATCGCACAGCCCATAAAAACCGCATCGCTCATTTCATTGTGAAACGGCATCGACACCTTCGGCTGACCGTCGGCGTCGAATCCGTCATCGGCTGCCTTCTTCGCCAGGCGCATCCAACGCTTGTCGCCTGTGCGTCGGGCGAGCTGCGAAAAAACGAGATGCCCCGACAAGGTGCTGCCGCTTGATCTGGCAGGTAGGGATTCCTTTCTTTCGCTTCGATACGGCTCTCCCAACTTGATGGCGTCACGAAGCGGCTGCGGGTCGTCTGCCAATTCGCCCACTCGCATGCGACCGATGACGGCCAGGGCGGGGATGTATTGGACGCTATCGAGTTGATGCCCGTAGACCATCGACAGTTCCTGAGC
>NZ_JBFHKV010000890.1:0-3665 GCF_041595215.1 Stieleria sp.
CGCGACCGACAAACGCGGCGAAGACGCCATTGATCGACGCTGTGGACCGGGCGACTTTTTGTCCACGATCTACCACCACCTCGGAATCGACGCCTCCAAAGTCATGATCAAAGACTTTAACGGACGCCCGACACCGATCGTCGACCACGGCAAACCCATCCCCGAGTTGATCGCCTGAACGATCCCACTGTCCTTTTTCCTCTCCCACACCGGACCGATTTGAATGAAAGACATTGAGACCCTGGATCAAGACCGCCGCCTGTTTTTAAAAACCGGCGTCGCCTCGATGACCGCCCTCGGCCTGAGCAACACGCTGCGTGCCCAAGAGACGCCCGCCGCAGCGGCGCCATCGGAAAAACTCTCGATCGGCGTGATGGGCGTCAATGGCCGCGGCGGCGCGATCGTCAAAGGCATGATGGCCAGCGGACAGGTCGACATCGCGTACATCTGTGACGTCGATGAGCGGGCGGCCGAACGGGTGACCAAGATTGTCAACGAGAAACAGTCGACGAAGACTCAATCGGTCAAAGACTTTCGCCGCATCCTGGACGACAAATCGGTCGACGCCCTGATCTGCGCCGCACCGAACCATTGGCATGCCCCGGCGACCATCATGGCCTGCGGCGCGGGCAAACACGTGTACGTCGAAAAACCTTGCAGCTACACGCCGGCCGAAGGCGAGATGGCGGTCGCGGCGGCACGCAAAAACGATCGCGTCGTGCAGATGGGCACCCAGCGTCGCAGTTGGCCCGGGATCGTCGAAGCGGTCGAAAAGATTCACGGCGGGGCGATCGGAAAAGCGCTGTATTGCCGAACCTGGTACAACAACCGACGCGGTCGGATCGGCTTCGGAAAGCCGGCGGAGGTCCCCGCCTGGTTGGACTGGCGGTTGTGGCAAGGCCCGGCGCCGGATCGCCCCTTTAAAGACAACCTCGTCCACTACAACTGGCACTGGCATTGGCACTGGGGCAACGGCGAACTGGGCAACAACGGCGTCCACGGTCTGGACGTCGCCCGCTGGGGCATGCAAGTCGACTTCCCCAATCGTGTCACCGCCGGCGGTGGAAAGTATCGTCATGAAGACGACCAGGAAACTCCCGACACGATGATGGTCACCTATGACTTTGCCGACGGCAAAACCATCACCTGGGAAGGCCTCAGCTGGTCGCCGCTGGGACCGCACGATTCGGGATTCGGCGTCAGTTTCCACGGCACCGAGGGATCGATCGTGATCCGCGGTTCGGGATACACCCAGTACGACATTCGAAACAAGGAAGTCGCTAGCGGCACCGGCGCCGGCGGCGACAAAGATCACTTCGACGATTTCATCAGCGCCGTTCGCGACGGACACCGCACCAACGCAGACATCGAAAAAGCGCATCGCAGTACCCTGCTCTGTCACCTGGGCAACATCGCCTACCGGACCGGCAGCGTGTTGCACACCGACCCGTCCGACGGCCGTCCGCAAAACAACGACGCCGCAAATCAATTATGGTCACGAGAGTACGCCAAGGGATGGGAGCCGACCGTCTAATGAATACCAATCACACATCCTTCCGTCGTTACGTTCGTCAGAGTGTGGTCGCCCTACGCATGATCACTTTGTGCGCCGTCACTCTGGCGATCGCGTCCGCCGCCGCCGGCCAAGAGGCCGCCGAAGACAGTCCGTCTGCCCAAACAACACTCCGCATCGGCGTGATCGGGCTGGACACCTCGCACGTCCCGGCATTCACCAAGTCCTTCAACGCGGAACCGGCGAATCCCGAGATGCAAAACTGCCGTGTCGTCGCGGCCTATCCCTACGGTAGCCGCACGATCGAATCCAGCTACAGCCGGATTCCGAAGTACACCGAACAGATGCGATCGATGGGCATCGAGATCGTCGATTCGATCGACCAGCTTCTCGACCGAGTCGACTGCGTGCTGTTGGAAACCAACGACGGCAAGCCGCACTTGGAGCAGGCGTTGCAAGTTTTCAAAGCCGGCAAGCCCGTGTTCATCGACAAACCGGTAGCATCGAATCTAGCCGAAGTCGTCGCGATCTATCGCGCGGCGGCACACTATGACGTGCCGATGTTTTCCAGTTCATCACTCCGTTATAGCGAAGGTGCCCAGGCCATCCGTGACGGCAAGGTCGGTGCCGTGTTGGGCTGCAACGCCTACAGCCCGGCGTCGACCGAACCCTCCCACACCGATCTATTTTGGTATGGCATCCACGGCGTCGAATCGTTGTACACGTGCATGGGAACGGGTTGCCAGTCGGTCCGGCAGACCGCGACCGATGGCCGCGAAGTCGTCGTCGGCGTCTGGTCGGGCGGACGCATCGGAACCTACCACGGCCTGCGCGAGGGAAAGACAGGTTACGGCGGAACGGCATTCGGCGAAAAAGGCATCGCACCGATCGGAGACTACGGCGGCTATCGACCGTTGGTGGTCCAGATCGCCAAGTTCTTCCGCACGCGTGAATTGCCGATCGATCCGCAGGAAACGATCGAGTTGTACGCGTTCATGGAAGCCGCCGCCGAAAGCAGAAAACGCGACGGCCAAACCGTGACGATCGCCGAAGTGATCAAAGCGGCCGAACAGGCAGCCGACGAACTGTTGGCCGGACAACTCTGAACGATCGCACGGTCGTTGCCCGTCGATCGCAAAATGCCCCGTAGCGGGCGTGGAGATTCAAATCCATCGTCAACCGGAGAGTTAGAACATCATGAGACGTTTCAGTTTGCTTCTGTTTTCTTACCTGTTGATTCATCTCAGCGTCGACGCGTCTGGCGCCACGGTGACCTACACGCTCACCGGATCGGTGACCAACATCGCGGCGACGGATCTCGCGGGCAATGATGACACAGCGAGTTTTCTAAGCATCTTGCCGTTCAACGTCGGGGCTCCCGTCACGGCAAGTTTCAGTTACGACTCGAACAATCAAGACGATCGTGATGGCCGACCGCAATACGGTTCCTACGATGGACTCTCCATGTCGGTCTCGGTCGGATCAACGACCTTTGATTCGTACGGATCACTGTCGCTGATTGACTTTGGATCACATGACGAGATCCGGGCTCGGGGCTTGCAACTTTACAATGCTCCCGGATGGAGCATCACCGGATTGGGCGGAGGTTATTCCGGCCTGAACACCATCACCTTGGTCAATGGGGGCACCTCACTCTGGGACGGAACGCTTCCTCCGACAGACCCTTTTGACGCATCCGACTTTTCGACGCTCAACTGGCAAATGCAAGACACAGGTTTTTCCGGCGGCAATCGTGTCACCACGCCGCTGGGCAGTCACACCGGAATGACGCGATCGATCGAGGCGGTCTTCAATACGGTCACCGTGACCGCCATCCCCGAACCGAGCAGCAGCGCGTTCTGCGCACTGGCCCTGGGTATGTGTTGGATCCGACGTCGGCGAACCAGGCACTGAGTGCCCATCATTCTGCCTCCCCATCATTCTGCCTCCCCATCATTCTGCCTCCCCCTCATTCTGCCTCCCCATCGTCTTGCCCCCATCGTCTTGCCCCCATCGCCCTGCCTCCATCGCCGTGCCCCCATCGTCTTGCCCCCATCGTCTTGCCACTTCATGCCCATCCGCCTCGCACAATCCCCGCTATCGATCATCCTCTCCAGTCTGCTCCTGATCACCCTTGCCAGCGCCAACGATC
>NZ_JBFHKV010000891.1:0-3653 GCF_041595215.1 Stieleria sp.
GTTCCAGTTGCGATTGCAACAAATGATCGAGCGATGCATCGAGGTCCTGCGCGATCTGTTCCAGCGCGGGACTGATCTCACTGGGCGAGGCCGTCGCCAATGATTCCGGCGTCGGCGGCGGTTGATTTGGTGTCTGCGGTTGTTCTTGCGGTTCGATGTCCGCAAGCGAGTCGTCTGCAACGGGCTCGTCGAACGGTTCGGCCAACAGGTCTTGCAATTCGGCGACAGGCAACGGCTCGATCGACGGTGTGTCCACGTCGCCGGATGCGTCGTCGACTGCCAGGTCTGGATCGAAGGTGGAGAACGTCAGGGATTCGACACCGTTTGCGATCGGATCGACTTCCTGTGCCGATGATCCGCCGTCATCCTGTGCCTGGTACGGCACCAAATAAATCAGGACAGCGTGCAGGGCCACCGACAGGACCAGGCAGATGGTTCCGGCGGCGCGTCCATCGCGCTTGGCCCGACGGAACAGCCAGATCGTGATCGCCAACAAAACGACTGCGGCGATGGCGACGGCGTAGATCAGTCGCGGATCGTCCCACAGGCCCGTGATTTGACTGATCAGATTCAACGGAGCATTCCTCCGCCTCCGCCCGCATCCACTTTCACCGCGATTCCGATTTGGGCGACGCCCGACCGACGGACGGTGTGGATCGTTTCGGCGAACCCTTGCAGCGACCCCGCGCTGTCGGCCCGCACGACGACTTTCAGATCGGGGTACTGGGCATATTGCGACGCCAAGATTTCGGCAAGCTGTTCGTTGTTGACCACTTGTCCGTCGAGCAACACGTTTCCATCGGCCGTCAATTCAACGACGCGTTCATCGGGGACACGTGAGATGGCATGCATCGGACCGACCGACGGCACCGAGACATCGATCCGGCTTTCCGATTCGCTGAATTTGGTGCCGACCATGAAAAAGATAACGAGCAGAAACACGACGTCGATCATCGGCGTCAAGTTGATCGTCACATCGTCGTCGGATCGGTTTCGTTTGGCCATGAGATTGTTTAAGTGGCGTAAGCTTCCAGCTTGCGTTTCAGCCTGATTGGCAAGCAGGATGCTTACCCCACGTTGTTAGGCGGCTTTTCGTTTTTTGTTGCGTTGGGATCCGGCGTCTTCGAGACCTTCGGCGGAGATGCAGTCGATCACACGTTGGCAAAGTTTTTCGATTTCGCCGAGGTAGCGATCGGATTTGCTGCTGAAATACATGTACGCCAAGTAGGCGGGGATGGCGACGGCAAGTCCACCGGCGGTGGTCATCAGCGCCATGCTGATTCCGCTAGCGAGTGTTTCGGGGCGTCCGATCGAGTTCTGGTCGCTGATCACTTCAAAGGCATCGATCATGCCGATCACGGTGCCCAGCAAACCGATCAAGGGAGCGACGTTGCTGATCGCGTGAAAGACGCGCAGGTATTTTTTCAGCCCATCGGAAACCCGATCGCCGGCGTCCATCACGGCCTGTTCGATTTCAAACATCGGCCGCCCCCAGCGACGCAATGCCGCTCGAAAGACTTCACTGACCGGGCAGTCAAACTCTTTGCACAACTCCGTCGCTTCGTCATAACTGAGCACGCCGTCTTCGACACACTCGGTAAAACGACGCACAAACGGACGCGGGATCACGCGACCGCGTCGCAGTGCGATCAGACGCTCCAAAGACAGTGACAAGACGACCAGCGAACAGATCGCCAGCGGCAGCATCAACCAACCGCCCGTCATGACCTTGCTGACAAACGCGGGAGTTTGAAACCAACTCGCACCGGCGTCATCGGCAGCGGTTTCGTCGCTGCCGATCTGCCCCGTCGCAGTCCCTTCGGCGGGCAGCGCCGGGATACCGCTCTGCGTCGACTGCGGTTGGCCCTGTCCGCCAGGTTGCATGGCGGTACGAAACGCGGGCTGCCCCGGAGTCGCCGAATACTGGGGCTGGTTGCCGTATTGGCTGGGTTGAAACTGGCCGCCGAACTGAGCGTTCCTGAATTGCGGCTGCGTTTGGGCGAGTTGCGTTTGGGCTTGGGCCAAATTAATCGTCGACATCCACCACAGCATGCCGAGGGCCAAGACGACCACCGGCAGAATGTGAGAGATCAGTCCGGCCAGTCGCCTCGGTCGCCGCTCCGGTCGCAATTGGACCTTGGAACGCGATTTTCGGGACGACCGTTTTTTTGAGTCAGAATGTTTCATCGATTGGCGTGAATCAGCGTCGCAAACTTGGGGAAGGGTAAGACGCGGCGTCGTCAGGTGAGTCGTTCGGTGACCCGTTCTGCGGGCTTCCGTTGCCGGAACCACCGGCCGCAGACCGTGCGGCGCCTGGCAATACCGCCATCCGGCGTCGTGCTTCGGTCGCGTAGGAACTGTCGGCGAAACGGCCTAACAGTGCTGAGTAGCAATCTCCGGCCTCGCGTGTCAGCCCCAATTGCTCAAACGACTTGCCGGCTTGAACCAGCGATGCCGCCACATAAGGGCCTCCGGGGTCCAAGCCTTCGACCTTGCGATAGTCGTCAATCGCCTTGGCAAACTGACGCTGCATCAAGTGGGTTTCGCCGATCATCCATTGGGCACGTCCACGCAGCGCCGGTGTTGCGTCGGGACTGCGAACGACACGTTCGTAAAGCGATCGCGCGCCGGTCAAGTCGACTCGCCGGACTGCCAAATCGCCAGCCAACAGATCCACCAACGCGACTTGCACGCCGGTCGATTGGGATGCTTCTTCGCCCAACGCAGCTCTCACACGCTCCAGTCTCCGCGCGGCTTCGGCGACGTCGGCATGGGCCACCGCAGACTCGGCACAACGCAGCAACGTCGCAAAATCCGTCGCGCCGTGATGGTCCACGACATGCGCCCACCATTTGGCGGCCGATTGCCCTCGATCGGTTTGCGTCAGGGCCTCGGCGAACAATCGATCGACGTGAACGCTTCTGCGATCGTCTGCTGCGTTCAACCCCGTCGACTCGGCTGCCAATGCCAGCATCGACCAACGCCCCGTTCTGCCGGCCCAGCGGCACGCTGACTCGCGAGCCATCGGGGTTGAATCCACCAAGTCACCGGAGATCAACGTCGCCGCGATCTGTTCGGCAAACCCAGCGCTGCCCAGTTCCGTCGAATCGTGCAGCAGGACAGCAACCCGCTGCCCCGTTTTGTCTTCGGCCGCCAGTCGTTTCAGCAAGGCATCGAAGCGTGGCGGCGGCAGCTTCGGGCCGGCGAACAACAACGCATGGCTGATCAAGTCCGCCGACAATTGTTGCGGTTGTCCCTGCTGGACCACCCAATGCATGAGGGAACCCCAGAGCGGTGAAGTCGGGTCGGGCGGATCGGTCGAAAGCGTCTGCAGCACCATCTGGTCGGCGCTGTGGCTCGATGGCCAACGCTGAAGCAGGTCCGCAATCGCAAGCACAGCCGCCTCCTCGTCGTCGGCCTTCTGCAGGCATTGAATTCGCATCGCCGCCGCGCTGGCGGCGTCGGCGTGCGAGGGGTAGGCGTCGATGAATTGCTGCAGTCGATCCGCGGCGGCAGGCATTCGATCGGGCTGCATCGCAGTCGCCCAACCCAAGCCCAGCATCGCCAAGGCGAGATCGCTGCCGACCGCGTCGTCGCCGCCGGATTGCGTGGCCAAGTCGACGATCCGGCCGTAGAGAGCTTCGGCATCGGCA
>NZ_JBFHKV010000892.1:0-3652 GCF_041595215.1 Stieleria sp.
GATCTGGCCGCCCGCCATGGTTTTCGACGCATTCTGCTCGATACGTTCGAAAAGAACGGCCGCTCGTCGATCGACCTGATGACTGCCCAGCGGCTATCGAATTTCGGCCGCCAAGCCTACCGGCGGCAACTGTGGTGGTCGTTGGCCGGTTCGATCACGTTGGGACACGTCAGCGGAATCGCCGAGCTGATTCCGCCCCCCGAATTTCGGCCTAATTGCTTCGCCGTCCGCGGAGACGTCTGTGACGGCAATCGAACCGGAACGCTCAGCCCCGACAAGATGCGACAGTGGATGCGGGCGCTCGGCGAGTGCGCCGGCTACGTTCAACCTTGACGCAGCAATTCAGCTATTTTTCCGCGGCACCCTCAATCGAAAAGCTGACGCAGCACTAGACCCAATCGAGTCCGGTCAGCTTCTGAAGACGTTCCTCAAAATTGCCGATCAGCCCCCCCACGAGTGTCCATTCGCCTTTGTTGCGAAGTTCGATTTCACCGAATCGATTGATCCGGATGATCGAGTCGCTCGTCACGCCCGCTTGACGCAGTTCGTTGAAATCGACTTCCCCCTCGTTGATCACATCAAGCAACGTTTTTCCGGTCAGTTCAATGAATTCCATGACTTCCTTTCTCAGCCCGTGGCTGGACTACATTCGATCGACGCCCGCTCCCTTTCTAAGCGGTTGACGAATCTTCGGCAACCATAGCCAACGACGCGATGGGGACGCCAAGAATCGGCCGCGGATGCCGAATCACTTCTGCTCAACCAGCCAGTTTGCTCACAACGGTGGTGCAGTTCAAGTTGCCGCGATCTGGATTGAGCGCTATGCTACGGTAGGTTCGTTTGTGCTCAACGAGCTTGTCGATTGTGAGAATCGAGCTACAAATCGCCTCCAACCCAGGCACCCCCCTATGCGTTTGCTCCTCTTCGCCCTGCTTGTCGTCTTCGCGCTGGCCAACCTGTTTCTCGAAGCGGCCACCAGTGTCGCTCAATCGGCAGCGACAGAGTCCCAACCCAAGGCCCAACCCAAGGCCCAAGCCGACACGTCGGAAACGGAATCCCCCGATGCGGCCTATCTGCGGATCAAGAAAGACGAAAACGGCCGCAAAGTCGCGTTGCAGACCGCGATCGTTCGCTATCGCGGCAAGCCCGGCACGCGCTACGACGGTGCCATCGTCGACTTGGTGGGCGTCGTCCACATCGGCGAAAAAGAATACTACGTGGACCTGAATCAACGGCTGTCGAAATACGATTCGGTGCTGTACGAACTGGTTGCCCCCGACGGCACCCGGATCCGGCCCGAAGACTTGAAGGAACGCCGATCGCTGGTCGCGTCGATGCAAACCGGCATGAAGGACATGCTGAAACTGGAATACCAGCTTGAATTGATCGACTACATGGCGACCAATTTCCGACATGCCGACATGAGCCCCGAAGAGTTCAGCGAGGATCTGCAGCGCCGCGGTGACAGCGTGCTGAAGATGATTGCCCGAATGATGGGCGCCGGTTTGGCGACGCAATCGAAAAGCGGTGGCGACCTCGGCGTGCTGATGGCATTGTTCAGCCAAGACCGCTCGACCGCGATGAAAAACGCGATGGCCAATCAATTGATCGACATGGAAGCCGTCACCGCGGGGCTCAACGATGCCAACGGTGAGAACACGCTGATCAAGGGACGCAATGCCAAAGCGTTTCAAGTGTTGCGTGAAGAACTGGCTGCGGGCAAGCAAACCCTGGCCGTGTTCTACGGTGCCGGTCACTTGGCCGACATGGCCGAACGGTTGGAAAAAGACTTCGGCATGAAAGCCGAAAAAACAATCTGGCTCGACGCTTGGGATCTGGACGGCAAGTAACGCCTTGACTACGCCGCCCGTTTCATCGACTCGCGTTTCTCAGCCAACACCTGCTGCAACGCGGCGTGAGTCTTTGCGGCTTCGCTCGGATCGTAGGCTGCCTCCAGACGCAACAACTCGTCCTGGATTCTCTGGGTGAACTCCGCGACGGACTCTCCGTCACGCGGGTACATCGGATCGCCGAAGATTCCGTCGATGCGACAAAACGGAAGCGGAATCTGGGTGCGATCCCAGGTCCGTGACAACACGATCCGCTTGGTGGGAATCAGCGACATCGGCAAGACCGGAGCCCCTGTTTTCTGCGACAACATCGCGATTCCGGGACTGGCGATCCCGCGTGGCCCTTTCGGTCCGTCAACTGCCACACACGCCGGCCGGCCGCTGGAGACGTGGGCGACCAGCGCCCGCAACGCCGTGACACCGCCTTTGCGGCTCGCACCGCTGCTGCCGCGAATCGGAATCACCCCGGTCTTCTCAAGCGTCCGGGCGATCAAATCGCCGTCTTTGCTGCGTGACACCAACGCGCCCGCGCCCTTTTCGGCGTGGACCACCATGGCGATCTGCTGGCCGTGCAAGCCGGCATAGAGGTACGGCTGTCCGGCCGCGCGAAGCCGATCTCGAGAATCATTGACCGCGCGGACGCGGCACGTGGTTCGTAACAGCCAGATAAACCCTGTCACCAAGAAGGGCAGCACTCGATTCATTCCCAGATTCCATTCTGTTTGCAGTCAAAACGTTTCGCGTGTCGTGAAACTCCGCAGCCCCCTAAATAGGCTCGCCAGCCCCGGACGGCAAGATCGATTGCATCAACAGGCCGCTCAATCGCCGCCGGCGGGGTTTTCAATCCAGACCTGAAAGCAGGGCGAACACAGCAGCAGTCGCCGGCGACAGTGCACCTGGTTCTCGGCATCGACCTGTGGCGTCAATTCGAGCTGCTCGATGACCTTGCCCCATTGAGCATCCATCTCCTCACGATCGAGCGTCGAGGGGGAGTCCAGGATGGGAGGCGACGAATCGACGGTGGCCTGGATGTCGATTTCGTAAAACTCGCCCCGACCACCGACCAGTTCCCTCAAACAGCGATCACACAGGCTGGGAGTATCCGATTCAAAGACATCCATCACGCTGACTCAATGCACGAAAAGGAGGAGACGAGAGGGTCACGTCGGAATTCCCAGTTTAACGCATCACAGACGTCCCTGTTCGCAAAAGGTGTCCGACACCTTTTTGGCAAACTGGGTAATTGCGAGCGTGTTGCGGACTGTGACGGGCCGGCGGACAGGGTGGTATGCTGTGTGAAGGGGGGCAGTGTGAGGGGGCGCAGTGTGAGAGGTCGCAGTGTGAGAGGTCGCAGTGTGAGAGGTCGCAGTGTGAGAGGTCGCAGTGCACGACAATGAGGAGGACGAGTGATGGCGCATCAAGTGATCATTGCCCCTGATTTCGAGACTACGCAAATGCAGCAATTGCCGACGGATTGGCGGCCAGGCGTGCGGGTGTCGGTTGTCACGATCAAAGCATTTCCGCTCGGCGCGGCGTCGGTCGTCATTGCCGTTCTGCTGCTGGGCCTGATCGCCTGCAGTGGCGTCGTGGGCACGATCAACGGCGCAGGCATGACGGGGCTGATATTCGGTGGCGTCATCGCAGCCGTGCTGGCAGTGTGTTACGCCGCCTTGGTGCTGGCCATTGAGTTGCTCTTGCCGGAAGTCGAGACGGTGGTTGACTGGACCCAAAACACCATTGTCCATCGCCGAAACCGCTCCCAAGAAACCTTTCCACTGGGTCAACTGACAGAACTCCGCATC
>NZ_JBFHKV010000893.1:0-3649 GCF_041595215.1 Stieleria sp.
GTTCGACCAACCGGTTTCGGGGGGCAACCTGCTGACGCGTTGGACGAGGACGCATTCGGCAGACCACGAATCTTCGCTGCAACTGTATTACGACCGCTTCGATCGCAAAGCCTACGGATTCGGTCAACAAACCAATATCTTTGACTTGGATTTCCAAAGCCGGTTCCGCTACCGCTGTGATCACCGGATCATTTGGGGAGCCGGCTACCGAGCGATCTTTGACAAATTGACCAACAACGATCCGCTGCCGTACATCGCCGCGGACCCCGAGCGGCGCACGGTCCAACGGTTTAGCGCGTTCCTTCAAGACGAAATGACGTTACTGGAAGACGCCTGGTACTTCACGCTCGGTTCAAAGTTCTCGCACAACACCTACAGCAATTTCGAACTGCAGCCCAGCGCCCGGTTGCTTTGGTTGCCCAATGAATCCGCGGCAGCGTGGTGCGCGGTCTCGCGAGCCGTCCGCACGCCTTCGCGGCTGTCCGCCGACGGGCGATTGATTGTCAATCAACCGGTGCCGCTAGGAAATTTTCCGCTCGAACTCCGCGGCGTCGGCGACCTGGGTGCAGAGAACCTGGTGTCTTACGAGTTGGGCTATCGACAGCAAACCAACGAGTTCTTCGCCTGGGATGCGACGGCGTATTTCCATGACTACGACAAACTGCAGGTGCTGCGGCTGAACTTCCCTCCCGCAGCCCTTCCGTTTCTCGACATCTCCGACGCGGCCGCTGCCGACGGCTATGGGTTTGAAATTTCGGCAACCGCACAGCTGACCGCGTGTTGGAGCATGCGCGGCTGGTACGCGTTTCAACGGATTGAATTCGACGAGCCGCCGCCATCGGTGGCCGGCTCGGCAGGCAAGTCCGGCGCGTTGCCCCGCAACCAGGTTTCACTGACCCACTCCTTCGACCTCAGCCGCGGACGGCAACTGGACGTCATCACCCGCTATGTCGACAACCTGCCCGCCGAATCGACGCCGTCGTATGTCGCCGTCGACACACGATTTGCCTGGAACGTTGGCCGCAACCTGACCGCTTCGGTCGTCGGCCGCAACCTGTTTGACCGACGGCACCCCGAATTCGGCCCCAACTACTTCACCGGCGACGTGCCGACCGAAGTGCCGCGTAGCGTGCATGCGTACGTGGAGTGGCGCCGATGAAGCCTGATCCTGCACGCACCATCGTTCCCCGCCGCCGAACCGGTGTCGTGATGACGCTGTTGATTCTGACCGGCATTCTGGTCGATCAACCCGCCGACGCACAAACCAGCCTGGCTTCGGAACGGAACGTCAAAGTCGCCTACTTGTACAATTTCCTCCGCTACGTCCGTTGGCCGGAGACGGCTTACGCCGACGAATCTTCGCCTACGGTGATCGGAATCCTGACCGGCGATCCACACAGCCGTCTGCTGAACCAAGTCGCTGCGAAGAAGCAAGCCCGGGGTCGTCGAATCGTCGTCCGGGAGTTTGATTCGGTCCGCGAGATCCAATCCTGTCACCTGGTTTTCCTGCATGCGGGAACCGCACCGGCGGACGAGGCCGAAGCGATCGCGCGGACTGAACGACAAAACACGCTGTTGATCTGTGAGTCAGTGGTGGCGGCACAACGCGGCGTCCCGATCCGCTTTTTTGCCGACCACGATGGAACGATCGGATTAAGAATCAACGTCGACGCGATGACCCGACGCGGTCTTCAGGCGGACGCCAAACTGCTCAACATCGCGAGCATCGAACGAGATTAGACTCAATGGGCAGAACAACCAAACGATTCCGTGACTTTTCCGTTCAAACCAAGCTAACGGTTTTGGCTGCCACGGCGATCACGTTGGCGGTCTCGGTCGCCTGCGCCATCTTTGTGGTATTGGACGTCCGGCGCATCTCCGCGTCCAAAGCCACACAATTGACCGCGATCGCCGAGACACTCAGCACCAACAGCACCGCCGCGGTGGCGTTCGGACAACAGGACGCCGCCGAAGAACTGCTGGCCGCGATCAAGGGCCGACACACGATCGACATCGCATGCATCTTGGATGCCGATGGGTCCGTGTTCGCGATCTACCGACGTTTCGGCGATCAAGCGGACTTTCATCCCCAGTCGGTCACGCTCGGTGCGCACTATGGCGACGACGGCTTTCTGGACGTGGCGGTGCCGATCATCGACGACGGCGACCGCCTGGGCACGTTGATCCTGCGGGAAACGACCGCAGATCTCGGCCAAGCCCGCACGACCCACATCCTGGCCGCCGCCGTCGTGCTGGCGATTTCCATCATCATCGGCGTGTTCGCCTCTTCACACCTCCAAGACTCCGTCACCGCGCCGATCTTGAGACTGGCGTCAACGGCCCAGCAGATCTCTCAGAGCGAAGACTGCGCCATCCGTGTCCAGCACGACAGTGACGACGAGATCGGTATCCTCTACCGCCAATTCAACGGCATGCTGGATCGTGTGCAGTCGCGTGAAAAAGCCGTCATCCAAGCAAGCCAGCGTTTGCAAGAGCTCAACCAAGCATTGGAGCAACGCGTCGCCGAACGGACCAGCGAACTGGAACAATCCAACGCCGCCTTGCAAAACCAAATCGAAGCCAAGGATCTGGCGACGAAACAGCTGCAAAACACCCACGCGCAGCTGCTGGAAGTGTCACGCCGCGCGGGCATGGCGGATATCGCCAACGGTGTGTTGCACAACATCGGAAACGTGCTGAACAGTTTAAACATCAGCGCCAACCTGATCGACGAACGGCTGCGCAACGTTAAACTCGCCAACCTCGAAAAAGCAGTCGAACTGTTACTGCAAAACGAAGACGACCTCGCCGAGTTCCTACTCCGCAGCGATCAAGGAAAAATCTTGCCACGGTACCTGGGCAAACTCTCCGACAGCATGCGTGACGATCAACGTTCCATCTTGAACGAAATCGAATCCTTGGCGTCCAACGTCGAGCACATCAAAGACATCGTCCGCGCCCAACAATCCCACGCCGGCGCGTTCGGCGTGATGGAACAATTGCAACCGGCAGCCCTGTTCGAAGATGCGATCCATTTCGTGCACGATTCCTTTTCAAAACACAACGTCGAAATCGTCAGAGACTATGGCCAAGTCCCCGCGATCGAAATTGAGAAATCGAAGGCCATCCAGATCATCGTCAATCTGATCAAGAACGCCAAGGAATCCGTGCTCGAACACGATTCGGACGTCAAACGCGTGACGCTGCGTCTGGAACAATCCGGTGACGACGTTTGTTTCCAGGTCAGTGACAGCGGGACCGGGATCGCAGCGGACCGAATCACCACGATCTTTTCCAACGGATTCACGACCAAAAAAGACGGGCACGGCTTCGGACTCCATGCCTCCGCGACCGCCGCGGTTGAACTGGGCGGCAGATTGTCGGTCCACAGCGAGGGGATCGGTCAGGGAGCCACGTTCACGTTGCTGCTGCCCGTATCGATCCGCACCCGGCACAAAGCACTCGCCGGGTAATCCAACGCCCTCACAGTGAAGCGGCACAGTGAAGCGGCACAGCGAAGCGGCACAGTGAGGCGGCACGACTCGCGCCGATACGCTAAAACAACACGGTAGTCGAGGCGACACCCATGACACCGGCCGCGAGCAACCGATCCGATGCAACCATCCAGTTCCCACCACCGTGACGAAAC
>NZ_JBFHKV010000894.1:0-3648 GCF_041595215.1 Stieleria sp.
GCAAGGACTCGTCGTCTCGTCCACTACCGCCTACCCGAAAACCAAGGTGTGGCGGAATACTAGCGTCCCTCGCTCGTCGAGAACCGCTTACGGGTACAATGCTCGATCTCAACTTGACCCACAAACGCGTTCGATGGAACCTATCAACGATGCTCAAACGTTACATCCTTGCTCCCGTCTTGATGCTGCTCTTGATCACTCCCGCGCGGGCGGACGAGGGATGGCAAGCGGGTGTCGCGAAGCAGAACATCACGCCGGACGGTGCGATGTGGATGGCCGGTTATGGCAGTCGCGATCGTCCCTCGGAAGGTAAATTGACCGACTTGTGGGCCAAGGCCCTGGTGCTTCAAGACACGTCGGGCAATCAAGTCGTGCTAATCACGTTGGACCTGGTCGGCATCGATCGCGAATTGGCGATGGCGATCACCGACCAGATCCAGAGCGTCCACCAGCTCGATCGATCGCAGATTGCGATCTGCTGTTCACACACACACACCGGCCCGGCGCTTAAGAAGAACCTCGCACCGCTGCATTACCTGATCGTCGATTCGGATCAGCAGAAGAAGATCGAGGCATACGAGGAGCGTCTGCGACACCAAATTCTGGCCGCCGTCGATGATGCCTTCGCGCACCGACAACCGGCCGAAGTCTCCTGGGGCTCGGGAACAGCGACCTTCGCGACCAATCGGCGTGAGAACCGGCCTGAAGGCAACGTTCCGCAGTGGCGACGGGAAGGGACATTGAAAGGCCCCGTCGATCATGATGTCCCGGTGTTGGCGGTCAGGGACCGCCAAGGAAAACTGATCAGCGTGGTCTTCGGCTATGCCTGTCACGCGACCGTGCTGGGCGTTTATTCCTGGTCGGGCGACTACCCCGGTTTCGCCTGTGCGGCGTTGGAAGCATCGCATCCCGATTCGATCGCGTTGTTTTGGGCGGGCTGTGGTGCGGATCAAAATCCGCTGCCGCGGCGAACCGTTGAACTCGCCAAACACTACGGGCGACGACTCGCGACGGCCGTCGAAACGGTGTTGATGACGATTCAGATGCAGCCGCTTGCCCCGAAGCTGAAATCGAGTTTTCGTGAGATCGATCTGCCGTTGGGAACGCTTCCGTCGCGTGAGCAGATCGAAGCAAACTCGCGATCGAAGAACAAATGGGAGGCGGCGAGGGCAACGATGTTGCTCGAAAAACTCGATCGCGGCGAGTCGCTGGCGCAGACGTATCCGTACGCCGTCGGCAGCTGGACGTTGGGTGACGACATCGACATGGTGTTTCTCGGTGGCGAAGTCGTCGTCGATTACGCGTTGCGTTTGAAAAGCGAATTGCGTGGGCAACAGTCGTGGATCGCGGGTTACGCCAACGACGTCATGGCCTACATCCCCTCGCGGCGCGTGTTGCAGGAAGGTGGCTACGAAGGCGGCAGCTCGATGGTCTACTACGGTCTTCCGGCCCACTGGTCGCCCGAGGTCGAACGCCACATCGTCGACGAAGTGCATCGGCAATTGGCGGATTCCGGGAGCGAATAGACCCGTCGCGATCGATCGACGCGCCAGTCGGTCATGCGATTCGTGACACCCGCTTCGCGACGAGACGCAAGCGAGTTGGACCATTCCCGATTCCAACGCCCGGTCAACAGACGCGTTACAATCGTCTGCGTGCCCACCCGAGCGTCACCTCGCCCGCCCGAACGTTCGTCGTTTCGTTTCCTTCATCGCCCCCATCCCGCGGCAGCAAGGCTCACCCCCATGAGAACGCGATCCATTGTCTTCCTCACGCTTTGCCTGTTCTTCGTCCCGCACCTTGATGCGAAGGAACCGCTCAAGGTCTACATCCTTGCCGGTCAGTCGAACATGCAAGGGCATGCTCAGCTTTCGACCTTTGACCACCTCGCCATGGATCCTCGGACGGCGCCGATCTTGGCCGAGATGCGAACGGCCGACGGAACACCGCGGATCTGTGACCAGGTCTGGATCTCATCGATCGGCAACGACGGAACCGAACAGGAACACCACGGTCGATTGACGGCCGGTTATGGAGCGATGGGTCGGGAGCCCAAAATCGGCCCCGAGTTAACCTTCGGGATCTACATGCAGAAACAGCTCGATGAACCGATCCTGCTCATCAAAACGGCGTGGGGCGGCAAATCGCTGCACACCGATTTCCGACCCCCGAGTGCCGGTCCCTACGAATTCAATGAATCGCAGTTGGCGTCGATGCAAAAGCAGGGCAAAGACATCGACCAGATCAAGCGAGACCGTGCCGAGGCGACCGGCCGCTATTACCGGCTGATGATTGATCACGTGAACAAAGTCGTCGGCGACATCCAACGTGTCTACCCGGATTACGATTCGCAGGCAGGGTACGAGATCGCCGGCTTCGTTTGGTTCCAGGGATGGAACGACATGGTCGCCCGAGACGTGTATCCCAACCGGGACAAACCCGGTGGGTACGATCTTTACAGCCGTTTGCTGGCCGACTTCATTCGCGACGTCCGCAAAGATCTTTCGGCACCCGAAATGCCATTCGTGATCGGCGTGATGGGGGTCGGTGGTCCGGTCGACAAGTATGGCCCCAGCCAGCAGCGATACAAAAGCACCCACGATGGTTTTCGAAAAGCCATGGCCGCACCGGCCGCGATGCCGGAGTTCCAGGGGAATGTCGCGGCCGTCCTGACCGAAAACTACTGGGACGCCGAACTGGACGAATTAAAGAGCCGCGGCGGCAAGATCAAAGCGAAGTCCCAGGAATTGAACAAAGACCCCAGCCTCAGCCGCCAGCAACGCGAACAGGCCTTGGCCAAGTTCCGAGAAGAACTCTATTCGCCACGCGAGCTGGAAATTTTAAAGGGAAGCTCCAATGCCCAATACCATTACAATGGATCTGCCAAAATCATGGCACAGATCGGCAAGGGATTCGCCGAAGCGATGGCCAAGCTGAGCAAATCAGGGACTGAGTAAGGTTCTCACGGAATGAAACGCGGATTTTAAGTACTGAACACCAACCTGGGCGAGTGATGATGAAACGATTGAATCAATGGTCGGTCCGCGCACCACGAATCGCATTGGTGATCGCCGCGGCGTGGGTCTTGTGCTCGTTTGCGTCGTCAAGTGATGCCGCTGACAACAACGACAAGTCAACATTTTCCAAAAAGCTGGCAGCCGACCAACCGTACGGCGACACGAACACGCCAACCAATTTCTCGTCCGCCAGCGCATCGAGTTCGTCTTCTTCACAGAGCGATTCCAATGGCCGGACCCGAAGTCGCAGCGAAGCGACGGCGACCGCCACCGGAAACGCGGCCAGTTCGGCAGCGGCGAACGGTCAAGCCCGTTCGCTCAGAAAGCAAGACGGACAAGCGGCGCAGAAAAATCGAGCCGCGAGTTCGGCGCGGGCGAAAGCCAAAGGCGACGCGGCACCGACCGATCGCTATCCCAATTTGAAGTTGCCCCGAGATAACAATCTCGCAAGTTCCACCGCAACGGTGGTCAAAAACGGCATCAAGATCACGCGGTCGATCAACGCGACTGACGAGGGAACGGTGACGACCCTGGACGTGGTGAGCAAGAAGGATGAGCTTTCCGTGCTCGAAGGCGACGACGGCTCGATCGAGGTCCGTGTCCGCGATCGAAACAAGAACGCCGCCGGAAA
>NZ_JBFHKV010000895.1:0-3648 GCF_041595215.1 Stieleria sp.
GGTGATCGGACGGTTCTTTCGGCAGCACGAGATGCATCGTCAAATCGCGACCGCCGCCGGTACCGAAGACGACATCTCGTTCGACGGTGACATCGTCCGGTGCATTCAGGCGGCCAGGGTTCGGGCGGTTGGCATTCAGGCGATCGGCGATCGGAAAATCCTCGCGTGTCAGCACGTCATCACGATTACGATCCAAACGCTGGAACAATCGCGGCGCCGCCTTGAATTCGTCCTTCGTCACTTTCCCGTCCCGGTTCGCATCCTCGCGCCGCAACACCTCGGCGAAGGTGATCCGTGGCCGCCGCTGCTGGGGCGTGGGTTGCTGCGGTTGGGGTGCTTGAGCCCAGCCGGAGTCGCAGAAACAACATGTCAAAGACAAGACGGTAGCGAAAGTAAAGTGACGATTCATCGATTGCTCGTCGAGAGGTGAGAGAAAAAGTGTCGTGGTCGGACCGTGAGATCGTTCGACCATCAATATACGGCGGGATTGTGACGGCAGTGATCAACAGGACGGGGTTGGCGTTGATTTCCAGACCTCGGGACACTTGGTGAAACGATTTTCGCCGAGTCGAATCTGTCGCCGCGCGATGATTCGTTACCATACGGTCCTTGACCGGCTACTTTCCTCCCTCCAAGTCGACGATTTCATTCGCTCCATGGCCATCGACACGAATAAACAATCCGCCAATTTCGAACAGACGGGACCAGCCCTGTTGGCTCACCGTCGAATCGCGATTCTCACCGACGGCTACTCCACGCCGTTCGTGGCCAAGACCGCGATCAGCCTGCTTCGATATCGCACGCAAGATGTCGCGGCCGTCATCGATGCGGCCGCGGCGGGTTCAACCTCACAGGACTTGCTGGGGGTCGGCGGACCGATCCCCGTGGTGAGCGGGTTGTCAGAGATTCCAGACGTGGATGCCTTGTACATCGGCATCGCGCCGCCCGGGGGAAAGCTGCCCGAGGAGTGGCGTCCGATCATCCTCCAAGCACTCCGCCGAGGCATCGACGTCGTTTCGGGGCTGCACGATTTTCTGACCGAGGACGCGGAGTACATCGACACGGCGGCGGGATCCGAGAGCCGCTTGATCGACGTCCGTCGCAATCGATTGAAGTCGACGGCGGATTGCCACCGGTTTCGCCCCGGCTGCATCCGCATCCATACCGTCGGTCAGGATTGTAGCCTGGGAAAAATGGTCACGTCGTTGGAGATCCACCGAGGATTGGTCGATCGCAAACTGAATTCCAAATTCCTCGCCACCGGTCAAACCGGCATCATGATCTCCGGCGAGGGCGTGCCGATCGATTGCGTCGTCGCGGATTTCATCAGTGGTGCCGCCGAACAACTTGCCCGGCAAAACGAACAGCACGATTTTTTGCTGATCGAAGGCCAAGGCAGCATTTCCCATCCGGCCTTTTCCGCGGTGACGTTGGGGTTGTTGCACGGCAGCGCCCCGGACGGATTGATTTTTTGTTACGAAGCGGGACGCACGCACGTCAAGGGACTCGATGACATTCCCATTCCGCCGATGAAAGATCAGATGGAGGCTTACCTGGTTGCAGCAAAACTGCGGCATCCGTGCAAGTTCGTGGGCATCGCGATCAACACACGTCATTTGAACGACGAAGAGGCGCTGGCGGAAATCGAGCGAGCGGAGTCGACGTTTGGGTTGCCCACGTGCGACGTCTATCGCACCGGTGCTGACAAATTGGTCGATGCCTGCATCGGATTGCGAGCCGAGGTGGTAGGGCGATGAAGCTGACCGTTTATCGATTGAAGTTGCCCCTGAAGCACGCGTTCACGATCGCGCGCAGTTCGATCGAGACACAATCGAGCTTGATCGTGGAGCTGGAGCATGATGGCGTCCGCGGCTATGGCGAAGTGACCGAAGATTCATTCTATCGCCACAGCTACGATTCGATGATCGAGTCGCTCAATCGGGTCGCTCCTGATTCACTCGATCGGTACGCCTCAGAGTCTGCCGCGGATCTGTGGCCGATGATGCGAGAGGAGACGGCGGGCGACATGTTTGCGTTGTCGGCGCTGGACATGGCGGCGCACGATTATCACGGCAAAAAACTGGGGATCGCGGCCTGGCAGGATTGGGGGCTGGAATGGAACGACGTCGTGGATTCGAGTTTTACGATCGGGATCGACACGCCCGAAACGATGATCGCAAAACTGGATGAAGAGCCCGGATGGAGGGTTTACAAAATCAAACTCGGCACGAAGCGAGACATTGAAATCGTGACCGAGTTGCGGCGGCACTCCGACGCGGTGTTTCGCGTCGATGCAAATTGTGGTTGGACCGCAGACGAGGCGATCGCCAATTCCAAGCCGTTGGCGGATCTGGGAGTGGAGTTCATTGAACAGCCGCTGCCGATCGACGCCTCGCGTGAGGACAAGCAGCGGGTTCATCGCGAATCGGCGTTGCCGATCATTGCCGACGAAGACTGCCAGGTGTTCGATGACGTCCAGCGATGCCGTGGTCTGTATCACGGCGTCAACGTCAAACTTTGCAAGTGCGGCGGTCTGTCGCCGGCGCTGCAAATGCTGAAGGATGCTCGCCGGCTGGGATTGAAAACGATGATCGGCTGCATGGTCGAAAGCTCGGTCGGCATCAGCGGCGCGGCGCAGCTGTTGCCGCTGTTGGATTTTGCCGATCTGGACGGGGCGGTGTTGTTGGCGGACGAGCCCTGTGTCGGCGTTTCAATCGACAAGGGAAACGTCACCGCGTCCCGGTTGGCCGGTTGCGGCGGCGAACTCGATCGCGATCGGTTGGGTGAATTCCTGGTTTCGCCGCCGGTGGTGATTCATTCGTCGTGACGGCTTCGCCTGCCGAGCGACAATTTGGCCCCACACGTCGCATCTGGGTCAAGTAAACTGCGGTGATTCGTGTTCGCACCGGCTGTCCCCTTTTCTTCTTTTCGGCGAGCTGATCGTGAGTGCCCCCGCCCGTTTTATCTTGCATCCGACTGATTTTTCCGCCCAATCGCAGCTGGCATTTGCACACGCCTTGCGTCTGGCGCTCAGCAATGAATCGACGTTGTCGTTGTTGCACGTCGGCGACGACGCCTATGAAGACTGGGATCGCTTTCCGGCGGTCCGAAAGACGCTCGAGCGCTGGGGGCTGATCGAACCGGACGCCAAACGCAGTGACATTCAAGAAAAGCTCGGTGTCGGTGTGGAAAAGGTCATCGCCGAGCAAAAGGACGTCGTCGAGGCGATCACGGGCTTTTTTCAAGAACGCCCGATCGACTTCATGGTGCTGGCCGCTTCCGGTCGCGACGGTCTGGCATCGTGGTTGATGCCCTCCAAGGCCGAGAAGATCGCGCATCAGACGCATGTGCCGACATTGTTTGTGCCCGCCGGCGGGCACGGTTGTGTTTCGCTGGAAACCGGCGCCGTCAACATCGATCGGATCATCGTACCGGTCGATCAGACGCCGCATTCCAGCGAGGCCATCGAACGCGGGCTGCGCGCAATCTCGGCGCTGGGAAGCGAGAACGCGACGTTGACGCTGTTCCACGTCGGCTCGACGTCCATGCCCGACGTCAAGATCCCCGAGGGCCCCTGGCGAGTCGAGCAGAAGGTGGTCTCGGCGGGCGATCCGGCGTCTGAAATCATCGCGCTGGCCAGCAAAACCA
>NZ_JBFHKV010000896.1:0-3645 GCF_041595215.1 Stieleria sp.
CCGAGGTCTTCGGGAGTTGCATCCGATGTTTCGCCCTCGGACGCGTCGTCTGTGGGGCGCTGGACCAGCACGGCTGCGAAGGGATCATTGCTGATCACCGCAGGCAGCGGTGGCGTTTCCAGATCGGCGACTTTCCAGCGAACGGATTTGGCCCGCACGACATCTTCGCCGAGGTCCATCGGAGCCTCGGGGGGCCAGCCGAGATACAGGGCGATTGTCAGGACGGCACAGGGAGGCGCGTATCTTTGGAGGTTGACGTTCATTCCTTCTCCTTCAGCATGCGAACGGACAACTGCATCGTGGGTTGTGATGCACTGCGTTCGGCCGGATTGATCTGAAGCGTTTCGACGCGAATCAATTCGGGTTGTGATTCCAACAGGAACAGCGCTTCATTGAGTTGGCAGAAATCGCCAGCCAAGTCCAGGGTGACGCGGACGTTGTAGATCGGCCCCAAGCGTTGCGGGGCTTCGGCATTGATCTGCAGAAGGTCGGCGCCGGAATCTCGGAACAGGTCGATGAAAAATCCGGTCACCGCATCGTTGCCTTCGCCTTGCAGGATCCGCGGCCGAACGTGTTCGAGCGCGTCCTGGAGCAGCATGACCTCTTCGGCCGTCTTGACCTTTTCACGCAACTGTTGCAGTTCCCGGCGTGTCTTTTTGGTTCTGCCGTGCAGGGGCTCGCTGATCGCGAAGAACATGATGGCGACCATGACCAGCGCGACGGCAACGCGCATGCGAAACGGGTCGCGGAGTTGCTCAGCGACCTGCTGCAGTTCTTGCTTCCAGTCTTTTTTCGCTTCAGGATGTTTCATGGTATCGGGCTCGGAGGACGCACTACCCCTTGGCCTTGCTGCTGGTGGTCAGAATGATGGAGAACTCGGCACCGGCGACTCCGGTTTCCGCCGAGAGGGTGCGGCGCAGGTCGCTCAGTTCGACGCGTTGGAAGTGTTCGGCGACGGTTTCCAGTTGGCCGACGGTCTCGGTCAGTTTGCTCACCGAGGCGGGGAGTTGGCCGTCTTCGTCGAGCACGCATTCGGCGTGCAAGATCAACGTGGTCGGGGCGGTCTTGACGGCCCGTTTTCGTTTTTGGCTCATCGTCGCACTGCCGCGGATACCGGTCAGCCGGGTGCCGTCGGGCAAGATCGACGTGATCTGTCCCAGCATCGGGCTCCAGCGAACGCGTTTGTCCATGAAGGTGCTGACGGCGCTGGCTCGGGCGTTCAATCGATCGCGTTCGGGGCGTGGGTTGGAGCCATCGGTGGCCATTGACGGGGCGCTCGAAACGAGTGCCACGTGGTTGGATTCGGTTTTTTTCATGCGGTCCACCAGCACTAGGGCGAGGGCACACGCCGCCACGAGATAGAGGGCGATTTCTTTGTACGGAACGACGCGGTGGAGTTTTAACGGCTCGCGATATTCCCGCACGAAATCAAACTCGTCCTCTTCGTCGGCCAAGAATCCATCGGCGCAGGCGCGTGCGATGTGGTCCGGTTTCATCGAAGGGGCGTCCAGCCAACGGAAGTCGTCGGGCAGATTGTCGCTCAACCACTGGCGATCGATCAGCGACTGCAGCTCACGTCGGCCGTAGATGCTGACCGCGTCCGGGGAGGTCTCCAGGCCGCATGCGGCGTAGGCGGCTTCGACCGAGCGGACGATGGAAACGATGCCCGTTGCTTCGTCGCCCTGTGGCAAGGGCATGCTCTGCCAATGGATCGCCCGGGTGCCCTTGGTCATCACGGCCAGCAAGCTGGTATCGCCCAAGAAGACGCGTGTGACCAGTCGGTCGCGTCGTTCCGAGCGTTCGTTTTCGACCGCGGCGCTGATCAGCGCGTTGGCGGCCGGTTCGAGTCGCTGCAGCGAGTGTTTGGTGTTGCCGATGGTTTCACGAATGGATTCGATGCGATCCAGTGGCGCGGCCACGATGGAGACCAATTGTCGGCGATGGGCTTGCCAATTGAGGACATCGATCGCGAGTTGATCGAGTTTCGCGGTGGAACTTCGCAGCGATTCGCGAAGCAACGTGCGTGGGCTGGCATTGCCGCCGCCGGAGTTGATCGGACGGGTGGCGAAGTAGCATTCGCTGGTCGGGATGGCCGCGGCAACGGGGACGGGGTCGCCTTGGACGCCCAAGGCGTCAAACAATTCAGCCAACGAGTGACCGAGGTCGTCGCTTTGGACCGCGACCGAGGCGTACTCATAACGCACCGCGCCAAACATGGTTGTCGACGCGTGACATCCATGTAAGTGTTGTCGCCCGAACAGAATCCCGACAACGTGGCTGCGGGATCGATCGCTTGCGGTGTTCATGATGGAAACGTCCCCTCCGGTGATGCGTCAGCGGGGCTCACCGTAGGGTGATGAACCCGCTGTCACATCTGGATGCGATACGCCAGTCAAGCTGGCACAAAAAAAGGGCGGTCCGTGAATGGTTACGGACCGCCCCAGCTGATTGGATCGGTGGTGGCATGGTGCCGTCGTGGTGACGGTTCATGCCACGCTTTCCCCCCAGAAAGCGGTCAGGTCGTCAGCCTAGGTGCTCTGTGGATTAATTTCCGCGTCGATGGTGCTATTCATCGCGTCGTAACCGTCTTCGGTGAACGTCACGGTGTAGGCGCCGTAACCGGAGCTTGATCCGGATCGCGTCAGCGTCAGGGTCCAGGAATCTTCCAGGCTTCCCGATCCGCCGGCGGCGGCAACACCAACGCTAAAGTACTTCGGCGGAGCTTGCTCCATGTCCAATTGAGTCAAATCCGACGCGTAGGTCCCTTGGCGGGCCTGATAGCGTTCTTGTGCTGCGCGGACGCTGGCGAGGTACTTGAATGATTCCGAAGCTTTACTTCGTTCAACACTTTGCAGCAATCGCGGGACGCCGAACGCGGCCAGGACGCCGATGATGATGACGACGACCGACAGCTCGACGAGCGAAAAACCCTTTCGGGCGCGACTGGGACGAAAGGCAATTGCGTGAGCCACGGTGGGCCTCCAACTTAAATCAGGTAGTTGTTTTTTAAAACGTTTGATCGATCCTGGAGAGACTCCGACCGAATCGGTGGGTTTGTCGCCGTGTGGATCGCGACTAAAGAAACTGATAGGACACGCGCAAGGGCACGCCGGCTGACCGGTTAGAAATTCAGTGCCGGCGGTCGTGCAAGCCAGATTGCGGTGCCGCGTGTAGCGATCATTCCGATCAGACGACGCAGGCGGGCTCGATGCGCCACTTTCGGCGGGGCAAACGACAACTCCGAGATCGCGATCGCGACGCCGATGTTTGGGCGACCCGGGTGGACATGACGGTCGGGGCGACCGGTAGGATTGTCGGTCATCCCGCACGGATCGCGGAGGGATTCCAGTGAGTGGCCGGAAGTGTCGCTTCGCTCGCTCACCCTCGGCTAGTCGCTTTGATACCGTTCGGTGTCAAAGGAGAGCGGCAGCGAACCGAGTATCCCGGAGGGATGTCAGCGAGTAGCCGGAGGTCAGCGCAGCGCCACCTCCGGGAAGCACGACCCACAATCCCGTCGACACCGGACGGGGTCGCAGCGAATCAATTCGCCGGCGGTGCGGCAGTTTGCGTTCGTAAAGGAGTTGATCGGTGAGCTTGAGCGTGCGGGCTGGCCGGGTCCGAGGGCGCCGACGTCATTTGCTTCGA
>NZ_JBFHKV010000897.1:0-3637 GCF_041595215.1 Stieleria sp.
AAGTCGACGTTGTTCGCATTCCCGACGCATGCGTCCGATGTGCGGCAGATGCTTTGAGCCCTCCGCGAGTACCTTGATCTAACCCCGGAGGATGGTTCTTAAAGAAACGCCGCAACGGCAGGGTTGCTAATGGATCGGTTGGAGGCCAGCCGGATGACCGGCATACATCAGGGTGTCCAGATGCGAGGCTGCCGATCGGCGGCGGCGACGGTCGCGGCGTGAATTCGCATCACGCTGGTTCGCGTCACGCTGGTTCGCGTCACGCTGGTTCGCATCACGTCGGTTCGACGCCTCGCGCGTCTCCGACTGACTCTGGCGGAGTTTTAATGCGGCTTGCTCGGTGTAGGGAGCTTCCATGCCCCTGCGGTTGTGGTAGTGATTGAAGACCCGTTCATACATCGGGCGCAGTCTGCCGCGACTGTTGCTGGAGATCGATTTGTAGTGGTAGCGTCCTTCCACACTTCGGTACGCGACGTATGGCACGTCGAAACCCAAGTTGTACTTTGCGGTGTACTCAAATCCTTTCAGCAGCCGGTTGTCCAGGGCACCGTATAGATCGACGCCCTGGATCCACGCCGTCTCGCAAGTATTGGCTAAGAACTCCAATCCCATCTGGGTGTGGGCCTGGTCTCGGCCCGATTCTTGGCACTGCCCGGATTCCATGAAGTAGTTCCCAATCGCGCCGTTGCCTTTGCCGGCGAGAAAATAATTCTTGGCTCGGTCGAACATCTGTTGGTCGTCCAGGAAGACGCCCATCGCGATCATCACCTGCAACATGGATGCGTCCCAATTGCCGTTGGCCGTCGGATAAAAGTCTTTGATCACCGGGTACCAGACGTCTCGCAGCATGGATTCGAATCGTGCTCGCTCCTTCTCAGGCCATTGTCCCCACGTGTGTTTTAGAAGTTCCGCTGCGATGCAAAAGTCGTGCCCGCTCATGCCGATCAGCAATCGGGCATCATGGTTGCCGATCGACTGCAGCGTCCCGGACCACGCGTTGAGGATCTCCGCAGACTTGACGGCGTGCTGCTCCTTTCCCGAAAGAGCCCAGCAGAGCGCATGGTAGTAGGCCGCACGTGCATCACTGCTGAATTCGGACGATCCGATGTTGGGATCGTTGTAGGGTCCACGCTCGACGTGTGCGAAAGGCTGCGGCGTCCAGTCGATCGAGGCAGAATGCGAGTTGCGGAGTCGTTCCCACGCATCACCCCACGGTTGTTCCCCCGCCGCGATCTTGGATTTGACAAACTCAATGCCGGCTCGGCTGTGGGCGACTCCGGGGTGGACAAATTCGCCAAACGCGGGCAAGCCTTGGGTGCAGGTGAGCACGAGAACGAAGGTGGCGAGCGACACAGTTGGCATTTTGTTCATGTGCGTGGTGTCTCGTGCGAGTGGTTGGTATTCTGAGTCCGAACGATCTGTTCGTATGACCTGTAAGACGAGATAACGGTAAGCGAAGCAAGTATACTACGCGGCCATGAACTACCAACAAACAGCGCTTTCGGTCTTTCTCCTCGCCGCGGCAATCTTTGGCGGGGCGAATCCTGAGGCCTCCGCAGCGAACACGGCGAGCCCCAATCTTGTGATCATTTTTGCCGACGACCTTGGATACGGGGACGTCAGTTGTTATGGAGCGACAAAGATCAACACTCCGAACATTGATCGTCTGGCGAGCCAGGGGATGCAGTTTTCGGATGCCCATGCGGCAGCCTCGCTGTGTTCGCCCTCCCGTTACGGTTTGTTGACAGGCCAATCCCCGTGGCGGCTGCACAGAAAAGGCAATGGTTACCGCCTCAGTCCCGGCCAGACCACGCTTGCATCCTTCTTGAAACAGGCCGGTTACACGTCGGCGGCGATCGGGAAATGGCATCTGGGATACAGCAAAGACTGGAACGAATTGCCGATCACCGGGCCGTTGGAAGTCGGCTTCGATTACCACTTCGGCGTGCCATCCAATCACAACGATTCCACTCGGGCGTTCATCGAAAACCACGATCTGGTGGGTCGCAAGCCTGGCGAACCCTATCGCATCGTCAAAGGCCGTGACTTTCCCGAAGGCCTCGACCGGCCACGGGTTGAAGACCGAGTCGACAGCACACTCACCGACAAGGCCGTCGCGTTTCTGCAACGCAATGCGGACCAACCGTTCTTTCTGTACTTTACCCCCTGCGCCCCGCACACCCACGTCACTCCGGCGGCCGAGTTCCGTGGCAGCAGCAATGCCGGGTTGTTCGGGGACCATGTGCAGGAACTCGATGCGCATGTCGGCACGATTCTCGACACGCTCGATGCGTTGGGGCTGGCCGACGAGACATTGGTTGTGTTCACCAGCGACAACGGATCCACGCCCAAGGATTTTAAAGGAACCCATGGCGTCAAACTGAATCTCGCCGACGATTCCGGAGACATTCTGAAAAAGTACAAGACCGCCAAGGAAGATGCGAAGAAGATGGGGCACGTCACCAACGGGCCATGGCGTGATGGAAAAGGTTATACCTACGAGGGCGGCCACCGAGTTCCCTTGATCGTTCGTTGGCCGGGACGAATCGAAGCGGGAACCTCGTCAGACTGCACGGTCACGTTAACGGACTTGTTCGCCACGTCGGCGGAGTTGATCGGCGGTGAACTTCCGCATCATGCCGCCGTCGACTCGTTCAGCTTGCTTCCGGTGCTGCTGGGCAAGGAACGTCAAATTGCCGGGCGAGATGCGGTATTGATTCTGGGCAATGGCAAGGACAGTGCGATCGCGGTCTGCACCGGTCGCTGGAAGTTGATCGTGCGATACGGTAGCGACAAAGACCGAGGAAATGAGTTGTACGACTTGGCCAACGATCCGGGCGAACAGACCGATCTCTCCGAAGAACGGCCCGAGGTCGTGAAACGACTGCAAGCCCTGCTTGAGCAAGCCGAACGAGACGGACGCACCCGGTCTTAAAGGACGGGCAAACAAGCGGCGCGTCACCACACCAGCGGGAAGCGTTAGCGACCGGCGCGTCTCCACACCAGCGGCAAGCGTCACGGCTTGTCGGTTGAGTCTGCTCACACGTGGGATCAGCCGTATCGCGCCAGCGTACGGGCCTCAACCAATTCCGCTCGGTCAACCTGAACACCGGCGCCCGTAGGCTCGCGCCAAACGGCTGATTCAATCAACCGGCCAACCAGCGAGCAGCAAGTGTCCCGTCCACCGGCAATCGCGACAGCTTGTTCACATCATCCCGCGCCCAAACACAAGGGCCCACGCAGCGCCCTCGCTTACGTGTTCGGGCCGGCATGATCACGTTGGCCGGTGAACACCCATTTAATCAACCATCGGGTGAGCGAACGGCGCGCGCAGAATTTATAACCGACGCCTGTCCGGGGCTAACATGCCGCTGACGGCGCGCGCAACACAGAACCACCTCGCCGCAGGATGACGCCGACGGTTCCGGTCGACACACTTTGCACCAGCGCAACTCTTCCAATTCATAAAATACGATGACGAAACTTTATCACAATCCCAGGTGCACCAAATCGCGAGCCGCGCTCGAATTGCTCCAGTCCCGTGGCATCGAATTCGATGTCGTCAACTACCTGGACGATCCACCGAGCCAAAGTGAATTGCGGCAGATCATCAAGATGCTGGGGATCAAGCCGAACG
>NZ_JBFHKV010000898.1:0-3637 GCF_041595215.1 Stieleria sp.
GCCTAATGCCACTTACTTTGACACCAACCGGGGTGTTTATCGTTAGCGGTAGGGCGCGAGCCCTCCGGTCTGTCACGGTGTTTCCAAGCTGAAACCGGACGGCTCGCGCCGTTCCGCTACCTCTTTCAGTGCCAAAGTAAGTGGCCCGCGGCTAGCGCCGTCGGCTCACTTGATCGACTGCTACTCGGCTTTCAGTTCACCGCTGTCGGCGATGACGATCGGCAGTCGGGTCGCGCCGCTTCGTGATCCGAGCGACTCGATTCGCTTGACGACATCCATCCCTTCGATCACGCGGCCAAAGATGACGTGCTTGCCGTCCAACCAAGGCGTCTTGACGGTGGTGATGAAGAACTGCGAGCCGTTGGTGTTCGGGCCGGCATTGGCCATGCTCAGCAATCCGACTTCATCGTGCGGGAAGGCGAATATTTCGTCGGCAAACTTATTCCCGTAAATGCTCTCACCACCGGTTCCGTCTCCGGCCGTGAAGTCACCGCCTTGCAACATGAACTCGGTGATCACGCGGTGAAACTTGCTGCCTTTGTAGTGCAGGGGCTTGCCCATCTCTCCGACACCTTTTTCGCCGGTGCAGAGGGCGCGGAAGTTTTCGACGGTTTTGGGGACGTCTTCGCCGAATAAGCCCATCACGATCCGGCCGGCGGGCTCGCCGTTGATCTCGATGTCGAAATAGACTTTGTGGGTGACTTCTGCTTCAGAGGCGGATTTGGCGGATGCTTCGTTGGTCATGGTCAGGAAGGTGGCTGCGAGAGCCAATGCGGTTAGGGTTCGTAGCATGGGGAGTTCCGATGGCGGGGAGTCTACAGGCAAGACGGGGAACGAACTAGCGGATCGGCCGACAGGGCCGCTCCTTTGGGTCCACATTATCGCCATGTCGCCAGGTTTGGCCAGTGGCGAAACGGTGCCCCCCAAGTGTCCCGCCGGTCGGGAAATATCGGCCCAAACAGGCTATGCCACGATGCCCTCGACGACTTTGCCGTGGACGTCGGTCAACCGGAAATCGCGTCCGGCGTAACGATACGTCAGCTGTTTGTGGTCGATCCCCATCAGATACAGAATCGTCGCATGCAGGTCGTGCATGTGGACCCGGTCTTCTCGGGCATAGTAGCCGAACTCATCGGTCTGGCCGTAGGCAAACCCGCCCCGCACCCCACCGCCGGACAGCACCACGGAGAAACCTTGCGGGTTGTGATCGCGGCCGTTGGATCCCTGCACGACCGGCGTCCGCCCGAATTCGCCGCCCCAGACGATCAAGGTGTCGTCCCACAGACCGCGTTGCTTCAAGTCGGTGATCAACGCCGCGATCGGTTTGTCGGTCGCCAACGCGTTTTTCTCATGTCCCTTTTGTAAATTACTGTGTTGGTCCCAGACCTGTCCGCTAGACACCGTGATGAACCGCACGCCACTTTCGGCCAATCGTCGCGCCAACAGGCAACTTCGGCCGAATTCGCGGGTCGCTGTTTCGTCGATCCCATACGCCTGCTCGGTGGCCTGGGTTTCAGAGTCCAAATCAAAAACGTCCGGCGCGGCCGATCGCATGCGTCGCGCCAGATCGACCGCTTGGATCGCACCCTCGATTTCACGATCCGGACCGCTGTGGGAAAGATGGTTTGCGTTGAGCGCGGCGAGCATCTCGATCCGTCGATCCACGCGATCGGAATTCAATGCTCCCGTCAGATGAGGAATCTTGGCGGTTCCCGGTTTGCCGTTGCTGCCGATCGCGGTCGCCTGATGCATCGCCGGCAAAAACGCGGCGCCGTAGTTGCGCGGTCCGCCGTGCGCGGTGGCCGGGCCGATCGCAATGTGTGCCGGCAGATCGGGATGCCCGCTGCCGAGCGCGTAACTGAGCCACGCGCCGACGCTCGGCCGGACCAGATTGTCGCTGCCGGTGTTGATCATCCCGACGGCTTGGCCGTGGGACTGACCGCGCGTGTGCATACTGCGGATCACGCACAGCGAATCGGCCAGCGTGGCCATGTGCGGCAACAGCTCACTGACCCATAACCCCGACTGCCCGCGGCGCGCGAATTCCCATGGCCCCTTCATCAGCTTGGGGACGGCGTCCAGGTTCGGCGGCAGGTCAAACGGCAGCGGCTTGCCGTCATCGGTTGCCAGTCGCGGTTTGTAATCAAACGTGTCGACGTGGCTCGGCCCGCCGTGCATGAACAGAAAGATGACGCGTTTGGCGCGAGGCTTCGGATGCGACCCGGCGTTCAGGTCGATCGCACCGGTCGCTCGTGCTCCGATCGGCGTCAGTGCGGAAACGGCCAGCGACTCCATCGCAAAACCGGCCTGTGCGAGCAGGCTGCGGCGGCCGAGTTGGAGCGGCGGGGTGGAGGAATCAGGCATCTTAATCCAGCATTCGAAATTCGGTCGAGGCAAAGATCGCGGCGACAAAGTCTGCGAAGCGGTGCTTGAGTTGGTCGTCGGTCAGGGACTGGGAAATCCCGACGTAGTGCTCGGCGATGTCCAAGTCGCTGGGGGAGGGTTGTCGGGAAAGACACAGACGATAGGCCGAACGCAATCGGCCCTCCCAAGTCGACTCGGACTGCAGAATCCGGTCGGCGGTTTGCTGCGCCCAACGGATCACATCGTCGCTGTTGATCAGCACCAATGCCTGGCCGGGCACGTTCGTCGTCGGTCGCTTGCCGACCAACAAGTCGGGGTCGGCTGCATCGAGCGCGGTCATCAGCGGAGGGAGGTAGCCTCGGATCACGGGCAGGTAAATCGAACGAACGGGTTGATCGATGCCCGAGGCGACGGCTTTGGTGACCGCATTGTTGGCCGTCACCAACACGCCTTTGTCGGCGACCGGTGCGGTGCGTTCTTCCGGAGTGAGCATCCCGGCGGCGAGCACCATGGTGTCACGAATCGATTCGGCCGACAGTCGCTTGCGATGCGCCCGCCAAAGCAGTCGGTTCTCGGGGTCGGTCGCGTCGGCTTGCGGGTCGAACTCGCTGCTGCGAACGTAGGCCTGGGATAGAACGATTCGCCGTACCAAGGGTTTCAGTTGCCAGCCTTGTCGCATGAAGTCGATCGCCAAGGCATCGAGCAATTCGGGATGCGAGGGGCGATCGCCGCGGGTGCCGAAGTTGTCGACCGTGCGCACGATGCCTTCGCCGAACAGGTGCGTCCAGATTCGATTGACCAGCACGCGGGCGACCAGCGGGTTATCGGGATCGGTCAGCCACTGGGCCAGTTCGACCCGACCGCTACCGTTGGGCGTCTCGATCGTCGCGTCGCCAGGGCCACAGACCTGCAAGAAACCGCGTGGGACCACATCGCCGACGTTGTTGACTTCGCCACGGATATGAACGGGGCTGTCGGTGATCTTGTCGGTGGGCAAATCTCGCGGTGCCATCGCGACCGGCAGCGGCGGCGGCGCGTCTTTTTTGGCGGCATCGAGTTGCTTGTTCAGTTCGTCCAGCCGTTTCTGAGCGGCAGCGATTCGCTCGGCCGCTTGCCGTGATTCGTCCGACGTCTCCGCCTGATCGGCCGGCAGGAATGCGACGGCATCGGCGATCACATAGCCGTCGGTCCCGTCGTTGCGGATCGTCACGACCGCGTCTTGGTCGGCGGAAAACTGGAACGTACCCAACTCATTCCAAGGCGGCGTGTCCGA
>NZ_JBFHKV010000899.1:0-3635 GCF_041595215.1 Stieleria sp.
AGGCCAGTTGCCGAATCGATGATCTGGTGTTTATCGCCCAGCGGCAAATTCCGCCTGAGTTCGACACGATTCCTTATCGCGACCTCGGTTCCGAATTACCTCGCCAGCGAGTGGAGATTGACATCGACACCGACCATGAACTGTCGATCGGCGGAACGAGCGAACTGCAGCGTGGGCGTTGGTTCCGCATGCATGAAACGCCAGGTGTCGTGGATCAGTCATTTGAGCGTTGGGCTGCGGAGCGAAATTTCTTGCCGGGACGTGGTGCGTTCAAGTTCAACCCCGGAATCACGCGTGCCTGGGGAAACTGGGAGCCGCTCAAAGAGAGAGCGGATCAACCGGGTGCCGCCGATTTGTCGTTCTTCGATCAATACGACGCCGGTCAGAGACACCGAAATACAATTGCCGAGTTCAAAACGATTCCCTTTGCGTATTGTTTCAACGATTGGCCTGATTTCATGTCCGTACCACTGGTCGGGCGAGGGACGCCCAAGGTCGAGCATTTCGATGATGCGGCGGAACTTGCAGCCGCCTACGTCGAAGACCAAATCAAAGACGGCGGATTCACGGCTGAGTGGTGGGAAGTCAAGAACGAAAGCAGCGTCCAGTCCGAGTGGGCTCATCACTGGCAGGAAAAGCAAGGCATCGACGGCTGGGGGCTGCTCGCGGACTTTCACAATCGCGTTGCCGACGCGGTCCATCGGCGCGCCGGGGACGTGAAGGTCGGAGGCCCGTCGTCGGCTTACATGCAACTACAAGTCAAAGACTTTGAACTGTATCGAAATCAGGCTCGGTTTATCGAAGAGACACGCGGCCACCTCGATTTCTTCTCGCACCACTTTTACGAAAACGCGCTGATGCTGGGCGCATACGAGCGTCGCGGAACCGGCTATTCCAATTATCTGCTGGGCCGATATGAAGCGATCCTCGACATGCTGCGGGCCCACATGCACAAGGCCGACAACGTGCTGCCCATCCTGATTACCGAGTGTGGCTCACTGCAGAATGGTCGGCAGCCGTCCGACAATTGGCTGCGATTGCTCGCGTGGAATGCGTATCTGACCAAGTCGATGCAGCGGCCGGACCAGATTGATCTGTTTGTGCCGTTCATCTTTTTGCATATGTCGTGGAATCCGTACAGCGGCGACGCGGCGTTTACGCCGAAGGAAGATCGAACCCGGCACAAGACCATCGACGACTTCGAGCCCACGACGATTGCCAATTACTTTGAACTGTGGCGGGATTTCGACGGTCGACGTCTGCCGGTGGAATTCAATCGCCGATGGATGGATGTGGTTGCGGTGCATGATGGCAGCCGCATTTCGATTGCAGTGACCAACATGGGTGGCCGACAGATTGCCGTCGATCTATCGGGCGTCGCAGAACGAATGGGCGCGGTTGGAGCGACTCAAACGCGGCTGAATTACCACCAGGGCGAAGTCGTGTTTGAGCCGGAGCACGATGTCGACGCGGCGGCGATTCCGGTCGACGTGAATGAGACCACGGTTGTCCGTCTGAAGCTGGATCAGGAACTCACTCCGGCAAAGCAGCTGGTGATGCAGCGTCACTACGCGACGGCAACTGCCGTGAAGAGTCAGGGAGATCCGGTGACGTTCGATGTGAAGATCGGTGAAGCGAACGAGCTTGCATCGGCGAGGGTTGTCATCGGCGTTCACCGTGGCGGCGGCCTCACTCAACCACTCTCCGTCGGAATCAATGGAACGCCGGTCGCGATCGATGTCGGGGACGCTGCCGAGTTCAGCGAGTTCTTCGCGCCCTTGGATGTGCAGGTGGATCCATCGATGATTCGCGGCGAAAATCGGGTGCAAATCACCGCACAGCCCGGCACGACGATCACGTCCGTGCAGCTCGTCACCTTTGTCGCGAAGTGATGGCGCTGGGCACGGGGGCAGGGAACGCTGCGAAGCATCTGTTTTCTGCAATTGACGAGGTGATTGGAGGGGGAGTGACCCGCCGCTAAAAAATGCTTCACAGCGTAGGGGGGCAGGGTTATGGTAAACTGGCCAGTCCCATGAACCCCTACACACCTCCAACCGAAACCGATCATCGAGATCCTCCTTCGCCGGATCAATCTCCGATCGCCTGGGCGGGGATGGCGCTCACGATCGCCATCTTTTCCGTTTACTTCGTGGCACTAATCGCAGGGTGACGCGTCATGACTCTCCACACCTCGACCAGTAAACTAGCTAAGAAGAATCGAAAACGGCCGGACAAGCGGAATCGGCGACATCGGAAGGCGTCCGGACCCCGTTTGATGAAACCAGTGATGTGGGTCTTGGGACTTCTGATCGGTCTGGGCGTGATTCAAGCTTTGATCGTCCTCGTGAAAAGCCACTGAATGGTTTCGGTGGCATCGATCGCTGACGGCAGACAACAGATCCACCTACCGGACCCAACCGAAGCGTCCTAAGAAGTGAGATCGACGCCATCGGTCGCCAGTCGAGCGTTAAGCCGAGCGTCGTTTGGGGCGTGGTGTGTCGCTGATCGAGTCGACATCGGCGTGGCGGATGGCCGGTTGGGTCGGCTGCGTTTTTGCCAGCAGGTTGCGCTCGCGAAGGTTGCTGCGGACCGTTTCCAGCAATGCCCGTTGCACTTGCTTGGCGTCGTGCTGGCCTTCCGTCCAAACGTGCAACTCATAACGTTGCGTTTTCTTGGCGATGCAGACCAACGTGACTTGGGGACCGGGAGACTGCAACACCTCTCGTTCCGCGGATGCCCATTCGCCGATCATGCGTCCGATGTCGATTGGGCGTTCTTCGCGTCGCACGGTGACTTCGATCGCGACCGTGGTCAATTTCCCGGCACCACGCCAATTGGTGACTTCGTCGCTGAGGAATTTTCGGTTGGGAATCTGCAACTCGCGACCTTCATCGTCGGCAAGGATGGTGGTGCGCAGGGTTTGACTGGCGATCCGTCCGGTCAGTCGTCCGACCGTGACGCGATCACCGACGTTGACCGGTCGCGCGAACAGAACGACCAAGCCGCCCAAGACATTGCGCACCATGTCTTGCAGCCCAAAGCCGATGCCGATCGTGATCCCGACCATCAACCATTGGATCGTCACCCAGCGGACGCCGATCAATCGGCAGGCGACGAAGCAGCCGATCGCGAACAGGATGCACCGTCCTAGCACCAAAATCAGATGCTCCATGCCTTCGTCATAGTCCACGCGTTGCAGCACCAGGGCGTCGAACAAATTCGGCAACAAACGCGAAATGTGAATCGCGACAAATAAGATCGCGGCGGCCCAAACCACGTTCAACAGCGTGACGGGAGTGGCTTGCAGCACCGAGCTTGCCACCGTTTGACCCTGGCCGTCATCGGCGTAATGGGTCACCGTATCTTGGACGGTCCACAAAACGGGATTCGCCAGACTCATGTTCGGAATCACGTCCACCCACAAGGCGACGAAGCACGAGACCAACGCAACGCCGGCGACACATTGACCCAAGAAACCGATTTGGTGCTTTAACACGACGTGTGTTTCATTGACCTCCTCCGCGACTTCGGGCTCTTCGATCAATCCGTACTCGTCGTACCTGGGTTCGACTTTGGGTTGAGTCAGGTTGCGCCAAATCTGTTGGAACCCGAGTTGGCCGATCTTCCAGACCACG
>NZ_JBFHKV010000900.1:0-3633 GCF_041595215.1 Stieleria sp.
GCTTCCAGCTTGCCAGCCGAGTAAGCACGCAAGCTTCCAGCTTGCCGACCCGACCCAATCCGCAAGCGTCCCCAGCTTGCCGCAACAACTTTATTTCCAATACATCCAAAACGTAAGACCAAGAGCAGACTGATGGGAAAGCCAACCGGATTCAAAGAGTTTGATCGTAAAAAAGTACCGTGGCGATTGCCGGTCGTTCGGCTGAACGATTACGACGAAATCTACACCGAACACAAAATCGATCACCTCCGCGAACAAGGCGCCCGTTGCATGGATTGCGGCGTCCCGTTTTGTCAGTCCGGCACGGGGTGTCCGATCGATAATTTGATTCCCGAATGGAACGACTTGGTCTACAACAACCGTTGGAAGGAAGCGATCGAGCGGTTGCACAAGACCAACAACTTTCCCGAGTTCACCGGACGCACTTGTCCGGCGCCGTGCGAGGGATCCTGTGTGTTGGGGATCAATCACCCGCCGGTGACGATCAAGAACATCGAAAACGCGATCGTCGACCGGGCTTGGGAAGAGGGCTGGATCGTGCCCGAACCGCCGGAAAGCCGGACCGGAAAATCGGTTGCGATTGTCGGCAGCGGCCCGGCCGGATTGACCGCGGCGGACCAGTTGAACAAAGCCGGTCACAGCGTGACCGTTTACGAACGGGCCAATCGCATCGGCGGATTGCTGCAATACGGCATTCCGAACATGAAGCTTTCCAAAGAAGCGGTCCAGCGCCGCGTGGACAAGATGAGTGCCGAAGGGATCAAGTTCGTGACCGGCGTGAACGTCGGCGTCGACGTCGACCCCAAGGAGTTGGTCAACGACAACGATGCCGTTCTGTTGGCATGTGGCGCCACGAAACCGCGCGACCTGCCGATCCCAAACCGGGACGCCAAGGGCGTTCATTTTGCGATGGAGTTTCTGACCGCCAACACGCGTCAAAGCGTGCACGGAGAAACGCTCGGCGACGGTTTCATTAGCGCCGAAGGCAAAGACGTGATCGTGATCGGGGGTGGTGACACCGGAACCGACTGCATTGCGACCAGTTTGCGACACGGTTGCCGCAGCCTGGTCAATTTCGAACTGCTGCCCAAACCGCCGCAAGAGCGTGCCTCGGATAATCCGTGGCCGGAATGGCCTCGCATCTTCCGTGTCGATTACGGACACGAAGAAGCCGAAGCCAAGTTCGGCCGCGATCCTCGTGAGTACCAGATCCTCAGCAAGGAATTCGTCGTCGATGACGCAGGCGAGCTTGCGGGCATCAAGACCGTCGAAGTGGAATGGACCAAAGACGCGTCCGGAAAATGGCAGATGGCCGAGGTCGAAGGGTCCGAAAAACAGTGGCCTGCCCAATTGATCCTGCTGTCGATGGGATTCTTGGGGCCGGAACAGTACGTCCCCGAATCGCTGGGGATGGAGACCGATCCGCGGAGCAATTTCAAGGCGGAACACGGCCAGTTTGCGACGAACATCGACAAGGTCTTTGCCGCCGGGGACTGTCGCCGCGGCCAGAGTCTGGTTGTGTGGGCGATCAACGAGGGGCGGGGTGCCGCTCGCGCGATCGATCTTTTTCTGCAAGGCGAGAGCAATTTGCCCGCGCCAGGGGTTACGATGGGAACGGCGATGCAAGTCGGTTGACGCCGCGGTTTCCAATCGATGCAGCCGACCGGTAATCAGCCGGTTGGCGCTAGTTCACGGGCCTCGCGCGTTCACGCACGGGGCCCGAACGCGTGCGCGAACCGGCTGATCGCGTGGGGAATGCCTACACGCCCCACGATTGTTCATCGATCTCCTTTGCTTTTCGTTCCCCCACACACCATCACAACCATGAAACGACGTCAATTCATTGCGACCGGTGCAGCGCTGACCGCCGCCCTGGCTCAATCCAAGTGGCTCAGCGCCCTGGAATCGGACAACAAGTATCGCAACGAGATCGGCATCCAGCTCTACACGCTGCGGAACGAAATCGGCAAGGACGTTGCGGGCACGTTGAAAGCAGTCGCTGAGGCGGGGTACAAGCAAGTCGAACCGTATGGGTTCCCCGGCGCGGACGACATGATTCGCGAAGCCAAAGCCAATGGGATGGCGGTCCATTCGTCGCACATCAACACCGACGGAATCCTAAAGCCTGACCAGAAAGGCGTTCAGCCGTTTGAAGAGCTGCTCGACAAAGCCAACGACCTGGGACTGACCCACGTCGTGGTCCCGTACCTGGGCGCCGAACTGCGTGGTTCGTTGGACCAGTACAAGCAGGTCGCAGAGCGGTGCAACGTGGCGGCCGAGAAAGCGAAACGCGCGGGGATTCAATTGGCCTACCACAACCACGCCTTTGAATTCAAACCGCTCGAGGGCGGCAAGTGTGGTTATGACGTTTTTGTCGAACAGTTTTCAGAGGACATGAAGTTTGAAATCGACGTCTTCTGGGTCGCCGTCGGTGGCTTGGATGCCGCGGATCTGATTCGCAAACTCTCCGGACGCGTGACGCAGTTGCACCTCAAAGACCTGGATCGATCCGTCACCCCGCCGCAATACGACGGCATTCCCAAGGAAGCGTTCAAGGAACTGGGCAACGGCGTGATCCCGATGGAACCGATCCTGGCCGCCGCCGCGGATGCCGGCGTGTCGCACTGCCACGTCGAGCAAGACCACTCGCCGCACCCGGTCAAAAGCATTCAGCAAAGCGCGGAGTATCTGCGGTCGCTGTAACGCTCGCACGGTGGGTTGCGCCGGACGCTTGGGCTCGCTGTTCACTATTCCAATTAGGGGGGTGGTCGGTGACCAGATCGTGGCAGGGTGAAGGGGCCGATCGAAATGGTCATGGCGTTTCGATCGATTTCTTAAGCATTCGTGCGGAAATCCATTTGCACACGGGCAGAATGCCCGGCAAGGTTGAAGTTAACGGGTAGCGTTGGTGTCGGCACAGTCTGCCTGACCCGAACACGCACCCGGTCAACATCCCTGGAATCCCTTTGTCGACGCAAGAAACCACGCGTCACCCATAGAACGTGCAGGAGTCTGCCCACAATGTTGCGTCTTTCCGGTACCGCACCGAACATGGACGTCGAGAACGCCATTCGGGATCTTCTTGAGGAAGACGCGTTTTACGATCGCATTGAAAATCGTTCGTCGCACCGCGAGCATTTGGTCCGGCCCGTCGCGTTGCTGATCCGAGGGGCTCAGCAAGAAATCATGGCATTTTCGCGAAACGTCTCGGCCGCCGGCATTGGACTGATCACGCAAAACGAGATTCCCGAGCGATCCACCGCGGTGCTGACGATCGAATCGCTCAAGGGCGGGCCGATCAAAATGTTGGCGCAGTGCCGCTGGTGTCGCGCCTATGGGCCGAACTGGCGGATATCGGGGTGGCAATTCATCAACATGCATCGCTAGTGCCGGGTCTCGTTCAAACGCGGTCGGGCGGGTAACATCTGGCGTCATGGAAAAGACAAACATTGCCATTGTTGGCCTGGGGACTGTTGGTAGCGGTGTTGCGCGTCTGTTGCTTGATCATGGAGACCGCACGGCGCGTCATGCCGGTCGAACGTTGTGGTTGCGTAAGGCGGTCGCCAGAGACCGCGCCAAAGCCGCTGCACGGATCGATCTGCCTGAAGGTGTGTTGACCGATTCGATCGATGA
>NZ_JBFHKV010000901.1:0-3625 GCF_041595215.1 Stieleria sp.
CTACACGCGGACAATCGATTGGGTGACGGTTGTTTCCAAACGTTGTGTGAACGCATCGATGCTGCGGCCCAACCGCACGCGTGCTGGGGGGGACTCAAGCAGCAAATTGAGGAGCCCGGACTGGCGTACAGGTTGCTGGAGTGGGGCAATGCCAACCGCATCCGTTGGCGAGGCATGCCGTTCGGAGATCAAGCGATCTTTGTGACGCGAACGCTGTACGACCGCGTGGGAGGATTTCCGGCGGTCCCGTTGATGGAAGACGTCGCGTTGTCCAAGGCATTACGACGACAATCTTGGCCGATGCTGGTTGATGGCATGGTTCACATCGACGCGCGGCGATGGAAAAAACGCGGCGTTTTCAGACAGACCGCTCGAAACTGGGGCCTTCAACTCGCTCATTCATTGGGAGTGTCCGAAAGTCGTCTGGAAAAATGGTATCGATGATTCATGGCGTTTTTGACGTTTCCAGCTCGAATTCTGGTTCGAATGGGATCCGAGACCTTGCGGAAGGCTGCACTGAATTTAGAATCGATTGTCCGTCTGAGGGCGCGCGATTGATGCAGTGAGTGTTTGATCGGGACAAACACGCAATCACGTTCTGCCGCTCGGATGACCCCTCGAGGTTATCGTTTTGCTTACTGAAGCCACCGTTGAAGAGATGTTCCGCAAGTTGATTAGCGACCCCAAGCGTGGGGAAAACGTTTTTGATGAAGCAGAAGATCTCCTGGACGAAGAACTCCGGCCGGAAAGCCCGCTGCGGCACCGATTGAGCCAGGAGTTAGAGGAATTGCGAGAGTTGGCCGAGAAAGCTTGATCACCTCTCCCAAAAATTGCGACCACCGTTGTCGCACCAACCAAAGAAAGCCGCGACGGAATGATTCCGCCGCGGCTTTTCTGGTTTTGGCTTTCGGTGGTTGAGCCAGATTCGTCGGACGACGTTCGACTAGCGGTTCAGTGTGATTCCGAAGGTACCACCGACCATCAAGTAGTCTTGATCGTTGTCGCCGCCTCGCAGGACGGAGTTGTCCAGATCCCCGCCCCGCCACAGACCGCGAGCGACGTCGATCAGTTGGAAACCGGCTCGCACCGTGACCGCACGGGACAACTGGTAGCCGAGTTCGCCGCGAACATCAAACCCGAGGAAGAACTCTTCGTTGCGGGTGTAGACTCGGTCAGTTTCCGAATACAGGATGCGGCTGACTTCATCGCCTTCTTCAATCGTGTCGGTGCCGTCGTAGATGACTGCTTCGACGTGTCGATTGTTGAAGCTGCTTTGGAAGTTCGCCCCCGAGAACACTTTGAAGTCGGTCGCGAAGGTGAATCGATCAATGAACTTGAAGTAACGGAACCCGATCTGTCCGGTGATCGCTTCGTTGTCGGTGAATGCCTGGTCGGTCGTCATCTGCTCCGCCGCCGCACCATAGGTGTCGACTAACGTCACTCCCGCGGCTGCCGCCAAAGCGATTTGGCTTGCATCGTTGGAACTGATGAAGTTCTGACGGACGTTGGTGTCTTCGATTCGGAACCAACGGAATCCGACCATCGGCTCCAGGATCCCACCGTAGTGGTAGGGCTCCAACCGCCACGTCTTGCTCAGTTCATAGCTATCGAAGTCGATCACGTTCTCGCTTCGCTTTTCATCGACGAATCGATAATTGAATCCGCGATTGTTGCTGATGCCGGGAATGGCTTCGAATCCGAACGGAGGGGCGGGATTGGTCGCTTCGCCGTCGAGTTCGTCTTCGTTGAAGCGGTTGCCGCGTTCCTTGCGGACGCTGAAAAACTCGCCGACGTCATTGTCGACCCAGCTGAACAACCAGCCCTTGTCCTCGTCGGGCAACATGAACCCGATCTCGTAACGGTGGCCCCAGCCACTGTCCAAACCGGACTCAAGTCCTTGAGAATTGTCTTCCAGTTCAGGCCGCGAACCATAAAGGTTCAAGCGGTCGTAGGTGGCGAACCAACCCGTATTGGCTCGCTTCTTTGGCTTCATATCCGCCAAGTCCATGTCGTAGATCGGCTCGAACCAACGGAAGTCGGGATCGAACTGAAGCGGATCCGCCACGGGGACGTGCTCCTGAGCCTGGGCCGAAGCCATACCACAGAGCAGTACAAGGGATCCAAAAATTCTAGCCGTCAGCTTCCGTACCGACATCGCTGTTCCACCGTCTATTAGAAGTCGTCCGTAGTGGCCGCCGGAATCTGCCTGCAGATTCCATCAGCGACCCGCGTTGGGGTGCATTGACCGATTTTCTTTTGTCTCTTGACACAAAGATTCGGTCGTGACGGTCTTATCGGACAGGTGGAACGCCAGGGCTTAGTCTGATTATCGCGAGAAGTCGCAAAAGTCCGAGAATCTTGAATACCGGTACAGTTTCCCAGCGTCACTTTTTCCCCATCGCTCGTTTGCTAGCGAAAAAATCGGTCAAGATTTGTCCGCACGGCTCCGCCTTGACCCCCGCGACGACCTCCGCCTGATGATTCAGCCGATCGTCGCTGAGCAACCGGAACAGGCTGGTCACCGCGCCGGCCTTGCCGTCGCTGGCACCGAACACCACACGCGGAATCCGGGCCTGCAGAATCGCGCCGGCACACATCGGACAGGGCTCCAACGTCACGTACAGCGTCGTGTTCTCCAGCCGCCAATCGCCGATCGCCGCGGCCGCTTGCGTGATGGCAATCATCTCCGCGTGCGCCGTGGGGTCCTTCAGCATCTGCCGCTGGTTGGACGCCGCTGCGATGATCTGGTGATCACGAATGACGATCGCCCCGACAGGCACCTCGTCCATCTCCACCGCTTGATAGGCCAGCTCGAGGGCGCGGCCCATGAAGTGCTCGTCGATCTGCTGCTGTTGCATCTCCGGCCGACCTACTTTGCCGCCGTGATTTCAGACGCGTGCAACCGCCGCAATTGGATGTTGCGGATTTGCGAATCACACTCAAAGTTGGCAATCCCCATCGGCGTGCAGGGATCCATTTCAAACCGGATGTCAAACTCGTGGTCCTTTCGCGGGTGGCTGAACAGTTCCGTGCCGTCGACCCAGGCCGTGATCTTCGTGGTCTCCACTCGCACCCGGGCGCTGTACCACTTTTTGTCTTCATAGCTCATGAACATCGTGGTTTCGTTGTCGCTGGCGTCGCGCCCGTCGATGCTGCTGATTCCGGTGATCCCGCCGCCCCATCCGCCCATCACCAGACTGACGTACTGGTCGGCGACGGGAAACGTGAAGGCGCAGAGAAAGTCATAGCCCGAATCGCGTCGACATTCCCAACGGAGTTCATAGTTGTCTCGCGGCAGCGGCTTTGCGTTCTTCGATTTCGAATCGTCCGCCCCGGTTTTGGGCGAGTCACCGTCAAACGGGCCCGTCCAAACCACACCGGTCAGCGGGTCGCCGTGCTCCATCTTGATCACGTCGTCCTTGATGATCACGTCGCCTTCCCCACCAAACTGACAGGCCTTCCAGTGGCCCGCGAGCGAAATCCAAGGAGTCTTTTCGGATTTGTCGGCGGAGTTTTTGGCCGCGGTCCCGTTTTGTGCGGCAGAGTTTTCGGAACTCTCGCCCGCAGTAGCCGCAGCCTGACTCGCCGATTCGGCCTGCTCTGTTACAGGTTGCTCTGTTGAAGC